>CAYGMS010000022.1:0-15106 GCA_964350905.1 uncultured Thiobacillus sp.
TCAAGCTACTGGTAGCGGTATTGCTGGTCATTGCAGGGGTGGCCGGCTTTTATTTGTTTGCGGATGCGCCAACGGTGGTGCGCGTGCTGTCAGTCGTCGCCGGCATTGTGCTGGCGGGTGTGGTGGCGGGAACATCGGCACCGGGTAAACAGTTTTTTCGTTTCGCGCTGGATTCGCGGGATGAAGCCAAGAAGGTTGTTTGGCCGACCCGCAAAGAGACGATTCAGATGACAGGCGTGGTCATGTTGTTTGTGATTGTGATGGCGCTCTTTTTGTGGATGGTGGACGGCATTTTGTTGTGGTTGGTCAAAATGGCCATGGGACAGGGGAGTTGAGTATGCGTTGGTACGTGGTTCATGCCTACTCTGGCTTCGAGAAAAGTGTGGCGCGCAATCTGGCTGAGCGGATTGAGCGTGCCGGCATGAAGGATCGCTTTGGCGTAATCGTTGATGAGCTGGGGCAGTCCAAGCCCGCAATCATGGTGCCGGTGGAAGAAGTGGTAGAGATGAAAGCGGGGCAGAAAAAGACTGCCGAGCGCAAATTTTTCCCCGGTTATGTTCTGGTTCAGATGGAGATGGACGACGAAACCTGGCACCTGGTGAAGAGCACGCCCAAGGTCACTGGCTTCGTTGGCGGGACGGCGAACAAACCCGCTCCCATTACCGAAAAGGAAATGCAGTCCATCCTTGATCAGATGCGCGAAGGTGTGGAAAAGCCCAAGCCAAAAGTGCTGTTCGAGGTGGGCGAAGTGGTTCGGGTGGTCGATGGCCCGTTTACCGACTTCAATGGCAACGTGGAAGAAGTGAATTACGACAAGAGCAAGCTGCGCGTGTCGGTCATGATTTTTGGCCGTGCGACGCCCGTAGAGCTGGGGTTTGGTCAGGTCGAAAAAGGTTGAATTCGGGCGTTAGCCCGAAGGTTGTATCCGGTGCGCCGGAGAGGAGCGCAAGTAGGGCAACCCAAAGCGCGCTGGTACTCATTTAAAAGGAGCCATCATGGCAAAGAAAATTGTCGGCTATATCAAGCTGCAAGTGCCGGCGGGTAAAGCAAATCCGTCACCCCCTATCGGTCCTGCGCTGGGTCAGCGTGGCCTCAACATCATGGAATTCTGCAAGGCGTTCAACGCCAAGACCCAGAGCCTGGAGCCTGGTCTGCCGATTCCCGTGGTGATTACCGCATTTGCGGACAAGAGCTTCACCTTCATCATGAAGACGCCGCCCGCAACGGTGTTGATCAAGAAGGCGATCAAGCTCGATAAGGGCAGCGCCCGTCCGCACGTCGACAAGGTGGGTACCATTACCCGCGCCCAGCTGGAAGAAATTGCCAAGACCAAAGAGCCAGACTTGACTGCGGCTGATATGGATGCGGCAGTGCGCACCATTGCTGGTACGGCCCGTTCCATGGGCATCACGGTGGAGGGAGTCTGAGATGGCCAAATTATCCAAGCGCATGCGCGCTCTCAAAGAAAAAATCGACCCGAATCGTAACTACGCTGTAGCCGATGCGCTGCAACTGGTTAAGGAGTCGGCTACTGCCAAGTTCGACGAATCAGTCGATATCGCGGTGAACCTGGGTGTTGATGCGCGTAAATCCGACCAGATGGTTCGGGGTGCGGTGGTGTTGCCCAAGGGCATTGGTAAAACGGTTCGCGTGGCCGTGTTTGCCCAGGGCGACAACGTGCAAAAAGCGAAAGATGCCGGTGCGGACATCGTGGGTTTTGACGACCTCGCTGCAGACATCAAGGCGGGCAAGATGGATTTCGACGTGGTGATTGCCACGCCAGACGCGATGCGGGTGGTGGGTCAGCTGGGCCAGATTCTGGGTCCGCGCGGTCTGATGCCGAACCCCAAGGTGGGTACCGTGTCTCCGGACGTGGCGGGCGCCGTGAAAAATGCAAAAGCCGGTCAGGTGCAGTACCGCACCGACAAGGGCGGCATTGTGCATTGCACCATTGGCCGCGCCTCGTTTGCGATCGATGACCTGAAAGAGAACCTGGCTGCCCTGCTGGATGCGCTTCAGCGCGCCAAGCCGGCAAGTGCCAAGGGGGTCTACTTCAAGCGTCTGTCCGTATCCAGCACCATGGGTGTGGGTGTGCGTGTAGACCAGGCCAGCGTTAACGCTTGATTATTTGGACACCCTGTGAGGGGTGTCTGTTTGAACTTTGGGCCGTCGCCGGATGTTCGGTTGGCGGGTTGTCAAAGACCGTAGGTATCCGCAAGGGTTTAATGCCAGCCGGATAACAAATGGGTGATAGATGTTCTGTCCTCTGTTTGTGACGGGCTGAACCTACGCAGATGGCGTTCCCCAGCAGGATTTTCCTGTCAAGGCGCCAGCCGAAGCACTTCGTGGACACAAGCGGAGTGTTTCGTAACTGAGAAGGAGGTAAGACCTTGAGTCTGAATCTTGAAGAAAAGAAAGCCGTCGTTGCTGAAGTGGCTGCGCAAATTGCAGCGGCCCAGACGGTTGTAGTTGCTGAATACCGTGGTGTCACGGTGGAAAATTTGACCAAATTGCGTGTGCAAGCGCGTAAGGAAGGGGTCTATTTGCGCGTGTTGAAAAACACGCTGGTTCGCCGCGCGCTCGTGGATACACCATTCGCAGGGATTGCTGACCAGTTGGTCGGTCCGCTTGCGTATGGTATGTCCGCAGACCCGGTGGCCGCCGCCAAAGTGATGCACGAGTTCGCCAAGACCAACGACAAGTTTGTCGTCAAGGCCGGTGCAATGCCCAACTTCATCATGTCCGCCAAGGATGTGGGGAATCTGGCCAGCATGCCCAGCCGTGATGAGCTGCTGTCCAAGCTCTTGGGCACGATGCAGGCTCCGATTACGCAATTTGTTCGCACGCTTAATGAAGTGCCGACCAAATTCGTTCGCGGACTGGCTGCTGTGCGCGACAAGCAGGCTGCTTAAGCGGCCTGCAGACAACTCATTCGATGGTTTGTTTTTAATCTGAAGCACAATTGACAGGAGTAATACACATGGCTGTTTCTAAGGCTGAAATTCTTGACGCTATCGCTGGCATGACCGTTCTGGATCTGTCCGAGCTGATCAAGGAAATGGAAGAAAAGTTTGGTGTTTCCGCTGCTGCTGCTGCAGTGGCTGTGGCTGCTCCCGCAGCGGCTGGTGCGGCTGCTGAAGAGCAGACCGAGTTCACCGTGATGCTGAACTCCGCTGGCGAGAAGAAAGTGGAAGTCATTAAAGTGGTGCGTGCAGCTACCGGTCTGGGCCTGAAAGAAGCCAAGGATCTGGTTGACGGCGCACCCAAGGCTGTTAAAGAAGGCGTGACCAAGGCTGATGCCGACGCGCTGAAAAAGCAGTTGGAAGAAGCTGGCGCTGCTGTCGAAGTCAAATAAGTCAACGGACCCCAGGGCGATATGCGCAAGCATATCGCCTGCTTCCGGTGACAGATTTATTTCGGTGGTGTGTTGCGGGCGTGCCCGCAGCAGACGCAAGCAGCAAATACCCGGAACCCGGAATCGGCTTCCGGGTCGTTTGCTTTTTGCGTGTGCCTCACATTGCGCAGGTCGTTCATCGCGTGCCTGCTCGCCCCTGATCGTCAAGGAGATCTCATGGCTTATACCTTTACCGAGAAAAAACGTCTGCGCAAGAGCTTTGCCAGCCGGACCAACACCCTTCCGGTGCCTTTTCTTCTGGCGACCCAGCTTGAATCCTATCGGGCCTTCCTGCAAGAAGGCCGCTCGCGTGAAGAGCGCCTGAACGAAGGTCTGCAAGCCGCGTTTACTTCGATTTTTCCGATCGAGAGCCATTCCAAGAACGCGCGCCTGGAATACGTCAGTTATTTCCTCGGCGAGCCGGTGTTTGACATCAAGGAATGTCAGCAGCGTGGTTTGACCTACTGCGCGCCCCTGCGCGCCAAGGTTCGCCTGGTGATCATGGACAAGGAAGCGTCCAAGCCGACGATCAAGGAAGTCAAGGAACAGGAAGTCTACATGGGCGAAATTCCGCTCATGACCCCGACCGGTTCGTTCGTGATCAACGGTACCGAGCGTGTCATCGTGTCGCAGCTGCACCGTTCGCCTGGCGTATTCTTCGAGCATGACCGTGGCAAGACACACAGCTCGGGCAAGCTGCTGTTCTCGGCACGCGTGATCCCCTATCGTGGCTCCTGGCTGGATTTCGAGTTTGACGCCAAGGACATCCTGTTCTTCCGTATTGACCGCCGCCGCAAAATGCCGGTGACCATTCTGCTGAAAGCGCTGGGTTATACCCCGGCAGCGATTCTGGAAGATTTCTTCAGCAAGGACACGTTCTATATCAATACGCAGGGCGTCCAGTTTGAACTGGTGCCCGAGCGTCTGCGTGGTGAAATTGCGCGCTTCGATATTTGCGGCAAGGATGATCACGTCATTGTTGGCAAGGACAAGCGCATTACAGCCAAGCACATTCGCGAGCTTGACGCTGCGGGCGTCAAGAAATGGGCCGTACCGGCTGAATTCGTGGTGGGCCGCGTACTGTCGCACGATGTGATCGACACCGCCACGGGTGAACTGGTGGCACGCGCCAACGACGAAATTACCGAAGAGTTGCTCGAGGCCCTGGCTGCTGCCAAGGTAGGTAAATTCAATACGCTGTATACCAACGACCTCGATCACGGCGCGTTCATCTCGCAAACACTGAGAGCGGATGAGTCGGAGGGCGAATACGCTGCCAAGGTGGCGGTCTATCGCATGATGCGCCCGGGCGAACCGCCCACCGAAGATGCGGTGAACGCATTGTTCACCAACCTGTTCTTCAGCGAAGACCGCTACGACTTGTCGGCCGTGGGCCGGATGAAGTTCAACCGCCGCATTGGTCGCGAAGAACTGACGGGAACCGGCACGCTGTCGACTGAAGACATTGTCGCCGTCATCAAGATTCTGGTTGAGCTGCGCAATGGTCGTGGCGAAATCGACGACATCGATCACCTGGGTAACCGCCGTGTCCGTAGCGTGGGCGAACTGGCTGAAAACCAGTTCCGTGCAGGTCTGGTGCGGGTTGAGCGCGCAGTGCGCGAACGTCTGAGCCAGGCTGAGTCGGACAACCTGATGCCGCATGACCTGATCAATGCCAAGCCGGTGTCGGCTGCGATCAAGGAATTCTTCGGTTCCAGCCAGTTGTCGCAGTTCATGGACCAGACCAATCCGCTGTCCGAGATTACCCACAAGCGCCGTGTTTCTGCGCTTGGACCGGGCGGCCTGACGCGCGAGCGTGCAGGCTTTGAAGTGCGTGACGTGCATCCGACCCACTATGGTCGGGTGTGCCCGATTGAAACGCCGGAAGGCCCGAACATCGGCCTGATCAATTCGCTGGCCCTGTTTGCCCGCACCAACTGGTATGGCTTCATCGAGACACCGTATCGTAAAGTCGTCAATCACAAGGTGACCGACGATATCGAGTACCTGTCGGCAATCGAGGAAAGCAAGTTCGTGATTGCGCAGGCGAACGCCGAACTCGATAACAAAGGCAAGTTCACCGATGAACTGGTTTCATGCCGCTTCAAGAATGAATTTACGCTGTCGACTCCGGACCGGATCGAATATATGGACGTGGCGCCGGCACAGATCGTATCGGTAGCCGCTTCGCTGATTCCTTTCCTTGAGCACGATGATGCGAACCGCGCCCTGATGGGCTCGAACATGCAGCGTCAGGCTGTACCGTGTTTGCGTCCGGAGAAGCCTTTCGTCGGTACGGGTATCGAGCGCACCGCAGCAGTGGACTCGGGTACGGTCGTGACCGCGCATCGTGGCGGCATCGTTGACTACATCGACGCCAGCCGGATCGTGATTCGCGTGCATGATGAAGAGGCACGTGCAGGTGAAGTGGGTGTGGATATCTACTCGCTGATCAAGTACACGCGTTCCAACCAGAACACCAACATCAACCAGCGTCCGCTGGTGCAGGTGGGTGACGTGATTGCGCGCGGCGACGTGATTGCTGACGGTGCTTCGACCGACATGGGTGAACTGGCTTTGGGCCAGAACATGCTGGTCGCCTTCATGCCGTGGAACGGCTACAACTTCGAAGACTCCATTCTCATCAACGAGAAGGTGGTGGCCGAAGATCGCTACACTTCGATTCATATCGAAGAGTTGTCGGTGGTGGCGCGCGATACCAAGCTGGGACCGGAAGAAATCACGCGTGACATTTCCAACCTGGCCGAGCGTCAGTTGGGCCGCCTCGACGAGTCCGGCATCATCGCCATTGGCACGGAAGTGGAAGCCAGTGATGTGCTGGTCGGCAAGGTCACCCCCAAAGGTGAAACCCAGTTGACCCCGGAAGAAAAACTGCTGCGCGCCATCTTCGGTGAAAAAGCCAGTGACGTTAAAGACACCAGTCTCAAAGTACCGTCCGGCATGTCGGGCGTGGTGATCGATGTGCAGGTATTCACCCGCGAAGGCATCGAGCGCGACAAGCGTGCGCAGTCGATCATTGACACGCAACTGGCTGAATACAAGAAAGACGTCATCGACCGCACCCGTATTGTGGAAGACGATACATTTGCGCGTCTTGAGAAATTGCTGCATCTGAAAGTGGCCAATGGCGGCCCCAAGAAGCTCGCCAAAGGCAGCAAGATCACCAAAGAATATCTGGAGTCGGTGAGCCGTCATGACTGGTTCGACATTCGCCTGGCGGACGATGAAGCCAGCCGCGGTGTCGAGTCACTGAAAGACAGCTTGACCCAAAAGCGCATTCAGTTCGATGCGATGTTTGAAGAGAAGAAGAAAAAACTCACCGCTGGCGATGAACTGCCGCCAGGCGTGCAGAAGATGGTCAAGGTCTACCTGGCGGTCAAACGTCGTCTGCAGCCAGGCGACAAGATGGCCGGCCGTCACGGTAACAAGGGCGTGGTATCGAAGATTGTGCCGATCGAAGATATGCCTTACATGGCCGATGGTCGTCCGGTCGATATTGTGCTGAACCCGCTGGGTGTGCCGTCCCGGATGAACGTGGGCCAGATTCTGGAAACCCATCTGGGCTGGGCAGCAAAAGGCCTGGGCGAGAAAATCGGTCAGATGCTGGCTGCGCAAGCCAAGACGATGGTCAAGGAAATGCGCGCATTCCTGAAGGAAATCTACAATCATTCAGGCAAAACTGAAGATATCGATGGCTTTACCGACGAGGAAGTGATCGAACTGGCGCGCAACCTGCAGAAAGGCGTGCCATTCGCGTCGCCTGTATTCGATGGCGCGACCGAAGAAGAGATCCGCCGCATGCTGACACTGGCTGGATTGCCCGAAGGTGGTCAGGTCACGCTGTATGACGGCCGCACCGGTGAGGCATTCGACCGCCAGGTCACCGTGGGTTACAAGCACGTGCTGAAGCTGCATCACCTGGTTGACGACAAGATGCACGCACGCTCCACTGGCCCGTACTCGCTGGTGACCCAGCAGCCGCTGGGCGGCAAGGCGCAGTTCGGTGGTCAGCGCTTCGGTGAGATGGAGGTGTGGGCGCTGGAAGCCTACGGTGCTTCCTACGTGCTGCAGGAAATGCTGACGGTGAAGTCCGACGATGTGAATGGTCGTACCAAGGTGTACGAAAACATCGTCAAGGGCGACCACAAAATCGAGCCCGGTATGCCGGAGTCCTTCAACGTGCTGGTGAAGGAAATCCGTTCGCTGGGTATCGATATTGATCTGGAACGTTATTAATTTAGGGTGAGGACACAGCCATGAAAGCACTGTTAGATCTATTCAAGCAGGCCACCCACGAGGAAGAGTTCGACGCCATCAAAATTGGCCTGGCGTCGCCGGATAAAATCCGCTCCTGGTCCTACGGTGAAGTGAAGAAGCCGGAGACCATCAACTACCGCACCTTTAAACCGGAGCGCGACGGCCTGTTCTGTGCCCGGATTTTCGGACCGGTCAAGGACTACGAGTGTCTGTGCGGCAAGTACAAGCGCCTGAAGCACCGTGGCGTGATCTGCGAAAAGTGTGGCGTTGAAGTCACCCTGTCCAAGGTGCGCCGCGAGCGCATGGGCCACATCGAACTGGCTTCGCCGGTTGCCCACATCTGGTTTCTGAAGTCGCTGCCCAGCCGCCTTGGCATGGTGCTCGACATGACGCTGCGGGATATCGAGCGTGTGCTCTATTTCGAAGGCTTCATGGTGACCGAGCCCGGCATGACGCCGCTCAACCGTGGCCAGTTGCTGACCGAGGAAGACTATATCTCCAAGGTGGAAGAGTACGGCGATGAATTCAAGGCGCTGATGGGTGCCGAGGCCGTGCGCGAACTGCTGCGCTCACTCGACCTTCCCACCGAAGTGGCAACCTTGCATGCGGACATCGGCAAAACCGGTTCTGACACCAAGCTGAAAAAGCTGTCGAAGCGGCTGAAGATTCTTGAGGGCTTCCAGAAGTCGGGCATCAAACCCGAGTGGATGATTCTTGAAGTGCTGCCGGTGCTGCCGCCTGAGTTGCGTCCGCTGGTGCCGCTGGATGGTGGCCGTTTCGCGACCTCTGACCTGAACGATCTGTATCGTCGCGTGATCAACCGCAACAACCGGCTCAAAAGACTGCTTGAGTTGAAGGCACCGGAAATCATCGTGCGCAACGAAAAGCGCATGCTGCAGGAGTCGGTCGACTCCTTGCTGGACAATGGTCGTCGCGGCAAGGCGATGACTGGCGCCAACAAGCGTCCGCTGAAGTCGCTGGCTGACATGATCAAGGGCAAGAGTGGTCGTTTCCGTCAGAACCTGCTGGGCAAACGCGTCGACTACTCGGGTCGCTCCGTCATCGTGGTGGGCCCGGCGCTGAAATTGCACCAGTGCGGCCTGCCGAAGAAGATGGCGCTGGAACTGTTCAAGCCGTTCATTTTCAACCGTCTCGAAGTGCTGGGGCTGGCGACCACGATCAAGGCTGCCAAGAAGATGGTGGAAGACGAAGAGCCGATCGTGTGGGATCTGCTGGAAGAAGTCATTCGCGAACATCCGGTGATGCTGAACCGTGCGCCAACGCTGCACCGCCTGGGTATCCAGGCATTCGAGCCGGTGCTGATCGAAGGCAAGGCGATCCAGTTGCATCCGCTGGTGTGTGCGGCATTCAACGCCGACTTTGACGGTGACCAGATGGCTGTTCACGTGCCGCTGTCGCTGGAAGCGCAGACCGAAGCGCGCACCCTGATGCTGGCGTCGAACAACGTGCTGTCGCCTGCCAACGGCGAGCCGATCATCGTGCCGTCGCAGGATATCGTGCTGGGTCTGTATTACATGACGCGCGAGAAGATCAACGCCAAAGGCGAAGGCATGATATTTGCCGACGTCACCGAAGCGCGGCGTGCGTATGACAACCGCGAGGCTGAATTGCATGCCCGCATCACGGTGCGCATCAAGGAGGTGACGCTGGACGCGGACAAGAATCGCGTCGAGACGATCAAACGGGTGGAAACCACCCTGGGTCGTGCGCTGTTGTCCGAAATCCTGCCGCCTGACCTGCCCTTCAGCCTTGTAGACAAGGCGCTTAAGAAGAAGGAAATTTCCAAGCTGATCAACGCCAGCTTCCGCCGTTGCGGATTGCGTGAGACGGTGATTTTGGCCGACAAGCTGATGTATACCGGTTTCACTTATGCAACACGCTCGGGCATGTCGATTTCGATCAAGGACATGCTGATACCGAAAGAGAAGTATCAGATTCTGGGCGCTTCCGAATCGGAAGTAAAAGAGATCGAATCACAATACACCTCAGGTCTGGTGACTCAGGGCGAGCGCTATAACAAGGTGGTGGACATCTGGGGGCGTGCGGGTGATGCCATCGCCAAGGCCATGATGGGGCAACTGGGCACCGAAAAAGTGACCGACCGTCACGGCGAGGAAGTCAGCCAGGAATCGTTCAATTCGATTTACATGATGGCCGACTCGGGCGCGCGCGGTTCGGCAGCCCAGATTCGTCAGCTGGCCGGTATGCGCGGCTTGATGGCCAAGCCGGACGGCTCCATTATTGAAACGCCGATCACGGCGAACTTCCGTGAAGGCCTGAACATGCTTCAGTACTTCATTTCGACTCACGGTGCACGTAAAGGTCTGGCCGACACTGCGCTGAAGACCGCGAACTCGGGTTACCTAACGCGTCGCCTGGTTGACGTGACGCAGGATCTGGTCGTGATCGAGGATGATTGCGGCACCAAGAACGGCCTGGTCGTGAAGGCCCTGGTCGAAGGCGGAGAAGTGGTTGAGGCATTGCGCGAACGGATTCTCGGTCGCGTAGCAGCCAGCGACATCATTCATCCTGAAACGCAGGAAACCATTTTTGAAGCGGGCACGTTGTTGTCCGAAGATGTGTGTGACACCATCGAAGCGCTCAGCATCGATGAAGTCAAGGTCCGCACACCGCTGACCTGTGAAACCCGCTTTGGCCTGTGCGGTCAGTGTTATGGTCGCGATCTGGGCCGTGGTTACCTCGTCAATGTGGGTGAGGCGGTTGGCGTGATTGCTGCGCAGTCGATTGGTGAGCCGGGTACTCAGCTCACCATGCGGACGTTCCACATCGGTGGTGCGGCATCGCGTGCTGCAGCCGCAAGCCAGCTGGATGCCAAGTCCAACGGAACGGTGCAATACAGTGCCGCCATGCGTTATGTCACCAATGCCCGCAAGGAACTGGTGGCCATCTCGCGCAGCGGTGAAATCATCATCGCGGATGAAAGCGGTCGTGAGCGTGAGCGTCACAAGGTTCCGTACGGCGCGATGCTGCTGGTGACCGATGGCGCCAAGATCAAGGCTGGCGCAGTATTGGCCACCTGGGATCCGCACACCCGACCGATCATTACCGAGTATGCGGGCCGGATTCGCTTCGAAAACATCGAAGAAGGCGTGACTGTCGCCAAGCAGCTTGACGACGTGACCGGCCTGTCCACTCTGGTGGTGATCGATCCCAAGCGCAAAGCCAGCAGCGCGGTCAAAGGCGTTCGTCCGCAGGTCAAACTGCTGGACGAAGCCGGTAACGAGATCAAGATCGCGGGCACTGAAACCCTGGTCAATATCACCTTCCAGATCGGTTCCATCATCACCGTGAAGGACAGCCAGGAGGTGGCGGTGGGTGATGTGATCGCGCGGATTCCGCAAGAGTCCTCGAAAACGCGTGACATTACCGGTGGTCTGCCGCGTGTGGCCGAGTTGTTCGAGGCACGTTCGCCGAAAGATGCCGGCGTATTGGCAGAAGTTACCGGCACCGTTTCCTTTGGTAAAGATACCAAAGGCAAGCAGCGCCTGGTGATTACCGATATGGAAGGCGTGCCGCACGAATACCTGATCACCAAAGAAAAGCACGTGACTGCCCACGATGGTCAAATCGTGCAGAAGGGTGAGGTCATCGTCGACGGTCCGGCTGATCCCCATGACATCCTGCGCCTGCGCGGGGTGGAAGCGCTGGCGCGTTACATCACCGACGAGGTGCAGGACGTGTACCGTCTGCAGGGTGTGAAGATCAACGACAAGCACATCGAAGTGATCGTGCGTCAGATGCTGCGCCGTGTGACCGTGGTGGACCCGGGTGATACCGGACTTATTCCGGGTGAGGGCGTCGAGCGTTCTGAAGTGCTGCAGATCAATGATGAAATGGTTGCGGCTGGAAAAGAACCCGCAACGTATAACCCCATCTTGCTGGGTATCACCAAGGCATCGTTGTCGACCGATTCCTTCATCTCGGCGGCTTCCTTCCAGGAAACCACACGCGTGCTGACCGAAGCAGCCATCATGGGCAAGAAAGATGAGCTGCGCGGCCTGAAGGAAAACGTCATTGTGGGTCGCCTGATCCCGGCCGGCACAGGCCTCGCCTACCACAACACGCGTCGCCGACAGGCGGCAGGTGAGGATTTGGGCGCGTCACATCTGATCGAAGGCGGGGAAACGAATCCTGCCGAAAGTCAGGGAGTGGCTTGACAGGGGGAGCCCTCTCCCCTAAAATCACGCGTCTTTTTCCGGCCATACGTGTGCCGGGAAACCGCAGGACTGTAGCCTAGGACGGCACCGCTCAAATGCGGGCGGTGCCGTCCTCCTTGTTTTAAGAAATGTTTACATTAATTATTCGGAATTTTTGACATGCCAACGATTAACCAGCTGATCCGCAAGCCGCGCCAGGCGCCGGTGGAAAAGAGCAAGGTTCCGGCCTTGCAGGCCTGCCCGCAACGCCGCGGTGTGTGCACTCGCGTGTACACCACGACGCCCAAGAAACCGAACTCCGCCTTGCGTAAGGTGTGCAAGGTCAAGCTCACCAGCGGCTTTGAGGTCATCAGCTACATCGGTGGTGAAGGTCATAACCTGCAGGAGCACTCGGTTGTGCTGGTGCGCGGCGGCCGGGTCAAGGACTTGCCGGGTGTGCGTTACCACACCGTGCGCGGCAGCCTGGATACGGCTGGCGTGAAAGATCGCAAGCAGTCACGCTCCAAGTACGGCGCGAAGCGCCCCAAAAAAGCCTAAGTCGGCTAGCAAGCTTAATTAGATAGAGAGACAGGAAAATGCCCCGTCGTCGCGAAGTCCCCAAACGTGAAATTCTGCCCGATCCGAAGTTCGGCAATCAGGAAGTTTCAAAATTCATGAACGTCGTTATGTCCAGCGGCAAAAAATCTGTTGCCGAGCGTATCGTTTATGGCGCTTTCGAGCAGATCACCCAGAAGTCCGGCAAGGACCCGCTGGAAGTGTTCGGCGTGGCGCTGAACAATGCCCGTCCGCTGGTCGAGGTGAAGAGTCGCCGTGTCGGTGGCGCCAACTATCAGGTGCCGGTCGAAGTGCGCTCAAGCCGTCGTACCGCATTGGCGATGCGCTGGCTGAAGGATGCTGCGCGCAAGCGCGGAGAAAAATCCATGGACGCCCGTTTGGCGGGTGAGTTGCTGGATGCGGCAGAAGGTCGTGGCGGCGCAGTGAAGAAGCGTGAAGAAGTGCACCGCATGGCTGAGGCCAACAAGGCCTTCTCGCATTTCCGTTTCTAATCTCAACGCACACACTGGCAGGTAATTAACGTGGCACGCAATACTCCTATTGAACGCTATCGCAACATTGGCATTTCTGCACACATCGATGCTGGCAAGACGACGACCACCGAGCGCGTCCTTTTTTATACCGGTGTGAGCCACAAGCTTGGCGAGGTGCATGACGGCGCGGCAACGACTGACTGGATGGAGCAGGAGCAGGAGCGTGGCATTACCATTACCTCTTCCGCTGTGACCTGTTTCTGGAAGGGCATGGATATGTCCCTGCCCGAGCACCGCATCAATATCATCGATACGCCGGGTCACGTTGACTTCACCATTGAGGTCGAGCGTTCCATGCGGGTGCTGGATGGCGCGTGCATGGTGTATTGCGCGGTAGGCGGCGTTCAGCCGCAGTCCGAAACCGTGTGGCGGCAGGCGAACAAGTACGGTGTGCCGCGACTGGCGTTTGTCAACAAGATGGACCGTTCTGGCGCCAATTTCTTCAAGGTCGTCGAGCAGATGCGCACGCGCCTGAAGGCCAATCCGGTACCGGTGGTGATACCGATTGGAGCAGAAGAGGGTTTTGTCGGTGTGGTTGATCTGCTGGAGATGAAGGCGATCAATTGGGACGAAGCCAGTCAGGGCATGAAGTTCGAATACGCGGAGATTCCGGCCGAGCTTCTCGATCTGGCTGTGAAGTGGCGTTCGAGCATGGTTGAAGCGGCTGCCGAGGCTTCCGAGGAGTTGATGAACAAGTATCTCGAAGAAGGTGAGCTGAGCCAGGAAGAGATTGTGTTTGGCCTGCGCACGCGCACGCTTGCCTGCGAGATTCAGCCGATGCTGTGCGGTAGTGCATTCAAGAACAAGGGCGTGCAACGCATGCTTGATGCGGTCATTCAGTATCTGCCGTCACCGATCGATATTCCGCCGGTTGACGGTGTGGATGACAATGACCAGCCGGTGGTGCGTCACGCGAAGGATGATGAGAAATTTTCCGCGCTGGCGTTCAAACTCATGAGCGACCCGTTCGTCGGTCAGTTGACTTTCATTCGCGTCTATTCAGGGACCCTGACGGCGGGGTCCACTGTTCTGAACTCGGTCAAGGGGAAGAAGGAGCGCATCGGGCGTATCCTGCAGATGCGTGCAAATGATCGCGAGGAAATCAAGGAACTGCGAGCGGGTGACATCGGGGCGGTTGTGGGCCTGAAGGATGTCACCACGGGCGAGACGCTGTGTGATGTGTCGGCACCGATCATTCTTGAGCGCATGGTGTTTCCTGAGCCTGTTATTCACGTTGCGGTTGAGCCGAAGACCAAGGCCGACCAGGAAAGAATGGGTATCGCGCTGGGTCGTCTGGCCGCGGAGGATCCGTCGTTCCGTGTCCGCACCGACGAGGAGTCTGGCCAGACCATCATGTCCGGCATGGGCGAGCTTCACCTCGACATTCTGGTGGACCGCATGCGGCGTGAATTCAATGTGGAAGCCAACGTTGGTGCGCCACAAGTGGCCTACCGCGAAGCGATCAAGAAAGAGGTTGAGCAGGAAGGCAAGCACGCCAAGCAGTCAGGTGGTAAAGGCCAGTATGGTCATGTGTGGATCAAGATGGGTCCGAATGAGCCGGGTAAAGGTTTTGAGTTCATCGATGCCATCAAGGGCGGTACGGTGCCCCGCGAATTCATCCCCGCAGTCGAAAAAGGCCTGATTGAAGCGTTGAATAATGGCGTGCTCGCAGGCTATCCCGTGGTGGACGTCAAGGTCACGCTGTTTGACGGCTCGTATCACGACGTGGACTCGTCCGAGCTGGCATTTAAACTGGCTGCGATTCTGGCTTTCAAGGATGGCATGCGCAAAGCCAGCCCCGCATTGCTGGAGCCGATGATGGCGGTTGAGGTCGAGACGCCCGAGGACTATATGGGTGATGTGATGGGCGACCTGAATCGCCGTCGCGGCATTATCCAAGGGATGGATGATGTGGCGGGTGTCAAGGCGATCAAGGCCGAGGTTCCGCTGGCTGAAATGTTTGGCTATGCGACCGACCTGCGTTCGATGTCGCAGGGGCGCGCGACCTATACGATGGAATTCAAGCATTACTCCGAGGCGCCTAAGAGTGTCGCCGAAGCGGTTATTGCCAAGAAATAATTTTATTTAATAAGGTATCTGAAATGGCTAAGGAAAAGTTCGAGCGGACCAAACCGCACGTAAACGTA
>CAYGMS010000023.1:0-4666 GCA_964350905.1 uncultured Thiobacillus sp.
ATTCCAGGGTGCAGATCGAGTGGGTGATGTGCTCGATTGCGTCCTCGATCGGGTGCGCGTAGGTGTACATCGGGTAGATGCACCAGGTGTCGCCGGTGTTGTGATGATGCGCTCTTTTAATTCGGTAAATCGCCGGGTCGCGCAGGTTGATGTTGGGCGAGGCCATGTCGATCTTCGCGCGCAGCACGTGCGCGCCATCGGGGAATTCGCCGGCTTTCATGCGACGGAACAGGTCGAGGTTCTCTTCCACGCTGCGGCTGCGATAGGGGCTGTCCTTGCCCGGTTCGGTCAGCGTGCCGCGATAGGCACGCATCTCGTCGGCGGACAGTGAATCGACGTAGGCGTGGCCGGACTGGATCAGGTATTCGGCGCAGGCGTACATGGTGTCGAAGTAATTCGACGCGAAGTACAGGTGTTTGCCCCAGTCGAAGCCCAGCCACTTCACCGATTCGATAATCGAATCGACATATTCCTGGCTTTCTTTTTCCGGGTTGGTGTCGTCGAAGCGCAGGTGGCATACGCCGTTGTAATCACGTGCCAGGCCAAAATTCAGGAAGATCGACTTGGCATGGCCCAGATGCAGGTAGCCGTTGGGCTCGGGCGGAAAGCGCGTCTCGACGCGACCATTCCATTTGCCGGCGGCGTTCTGCTCGTCGATGATGTTGCGGATGAAGTTGGCGGCGGGGGCAGGTGCAGTGTCGTGCGGCATGATGGAGTGTGTATCTGGAAAGCGTGAATTGTAGCGGGTTCAGGTGATGATGCCGCCGCCGAGGCACACCTCGCCGTCGTACAAGACGACCGACTGTCCTGGTGTGACGGCCCACTGCGGGCTGTCGAACGCGAGTTCCAGCGTGTCATCGTTCAGCGTCAGCACGCGGCAGGGCGCATCGGTCTGACGATAGCGGGTCTTGGCGGTGTAGGGCTTGTTCGGGTCGGGCGCCTCGCCGCTGATCCAGTTGAGCTGGCCGGCAGCGAGCGTTGAGCGCTGCAACAGCGGATGGTCGTGCCCCTGCACCACGACCAGCGTATTGCTGGCCATATCCTTGGCAGCGACAAACCACGGATCGGTGTTGCCGTCCTTCTGCCCGCCGATACCGAGGCCTTGCCGTTGCCCCAGCGTGTAATACATCAGGCCCTGATGCTCACCAACGACTCGGCCCTCGGGCGTTTTCATGTCACCTGGGTTGCGTGGCAGGTAGCGTTCGAGAAATTCGCGGAAGTTGCGCTCGCCGATGAAGCAGATGCCGGTGCTGTCTTTTTTGGCCGCATTGGGCAAGCCGATTCTTGTGGCGATTGTGCGTACCTCGGGTTTCGGCAGATGCGCCAGCGGAAACAGCGCAGGCTGTACCTGGGCCTGGCTCAGGCGGTAGAGGAAATAGCTCTGGTCCTTGTTGCTGTCCGTTGCGCGCAGCAGGGTGGCGCGGCCGGCAGCATCCACGCCCTTGCCGACGTAATGACCAGTGGCAATGAATTCTGCCCCGCGCGCAATCGCATCGTCGAGAAAGGCCTTGAACTTGATTTCGGCATTGCACAGCACATCGGGGTTGGGCGTGCGTCCGGCCTGGTATTCGGCGAGAAAATAACTGAACACGCGGTCCTTGTACTCGGCGGCGAAGTTCACAGCTTCGACCTCGATGCCGAGCACGTCGGCCACCGCCAGCACGTCGAGAAAATCCTGGCGTGCGGTGCACTGGTCGGTGTTGTCGTCGTCATCCCAGTTCTTCATGAACACGCCGAGTACGTCGTAGCCCTGCTGCTTGAGCAGATAGGCGGCGACAGCGGAATCGACGCCGCCCGACATGCCGACGACGACGCGGGTGCTCATAGATGGCTCACGAAATCGAGCGGGAAGCGCCGCCCGGCCAGATAGTCCTGCACGCAGCGCATTACCAGCTGGCTGCGATGGGGAACGGCGCTGGCGGCGAGTTCGTCTGCCGTCAGCCACACGGCGCGCACGATGCCATGATCGAGCGTGCGTTCCGCATCAAGGCCGGTGGCCTGGCAGATGTAGGCGAAACGCAGATAGGTGATGTCACGCCGGGCATAGTAGGTGCTGTAACAGCCGAGCAGCGCGAGTGGTTCGACGTGGTGCGCGGTTTCTTCCAGCGCTTCGCGGCGCACCGCATCGAGCAGGGTTTCGCCCGGTTCCCAGTGGCCGGCCGGCTGGTTGAGGCGCAGACCTTCGGCGGTGTGTTCTTCCACCAGCAAAAACTTGCCGTCGCGTTCGACGATGGCGGCAACAGCAACATGGGGCATCCAGATATCTTCAGACATGCAGTTCTTTCCATTCTCCAGGCTGTAGTGCGCCCAGGGTCCAGTCGCCGATGGCGGCGCGCACCAGGCGCAGGGTGGGGAAGCCCAGTTTCGCGGTCATGCGTCGCACCTGGCGGTTTTTGCCTTCCTTGATGATAAGTTCGATCCAGTGGGTGGGGATGGATTGCCGTTCACGGATCGGCGGGTTGCGTGGCCACAGGCTTGCAGGCTCGGCAATGCATCGAACCTGCGCGGGTTGGGTGAAAAAATCGCCGAGATCGACGCCGTGCCGCAGCGGTTCCAGCGCCGCTTCATCGGGCATGCCTTCAACCTGCGCCCAGTAGGTTTTGGGCAGTTTATGCCTGGGATCGGCAATCCGGCTCTGCAGGGCGCCGTCATCGGTTAAAATCAGCAGGCCTTCGCTGTCTGCATCCAGACGCCCGGCCGCATACACGCCAGGCAAGTCGAGATGATCCCGCAAACCCTGCCAGCGCCCTTCGGGAGTGAACTGGCTGAGTACGCCGAAGGGTTTGTTGAAAAGAATCAGGCGCGACACGCTTCGGAGGGACAAAGTCCCATTTTACCCAAACAGGGCCCAAGTACCTCTAGGGCATCAGCAACGTTTCGAGACACCATGAGCACACATATCCAGATTCCCGCCGCAGGCCAGAAAATCACCGTCAATGCCGACAATACCCTGAACGTGCCCGACATGCCGATCATCCCCTTCATCGAAGGTGACGGCACCGGCGTCGACATCACCCCGGCCATGCGCCTGGTGGTCGATGCGGCCGTGGCCAAGGCCTACGGTGGTAAGAAGCAGATCGCCTGGATGGAGGTGTTTGCCGGCGAGAAGGCCGTCAAGGTGTACGGCGCCGACCAGTGGCTGCCGGAAGAAACCGTGCAGGCAGTGAAGGACTACGTGATTTCGATCAAGGGTCCGCTCACCACGCCGACCTCGGGCGGCATTCGCTCGCTCAACGTGGCGCTGCGCCAGATGCTCGATCTGTATGTGTGTCTGCGCCCGGTGCGTTATTTCACCGGCGTGCCCAGCCCGGTCAAGGCACCGGAAAAGGTCGATATGGTGATCTTCCGTGAAAACACCGAAGACATCTACGCCGGCGTCGAGTGGGAAGCCAATTCCCCGGAAGTGAAAAAAGTCATCGAATTCCTGCAGAAGGAAATGGGCGTCAACAAGATCCGCTTTCCCGAGACCTCGGCCATCGGCATCAAGCCGGTGTCGGTCGAAGGTTCAGAACGACTCATTCGTAGAGCAATCCAGTACGCGCTGGATAATGGAAGAAAATCAGTGACGCTCGTACATAAGGGCAACATCATGAAGTTCACCGAAGGTGGCTTCAAGAAATGGGGCTACGAGCTGGCTGCGCGCGAATTCGGCGCCAAGCTGATCGGTGAGGGGCCGTGGATGGAATTGCCGAACGGGATCGTGATCAAGGACGTGATCGCCGATGCCTTCCTGCAGCAGATTCTGCTGCGCCCCGACGAGTATGACGTGATCGCCACACTCAACCTCAACGGCGACTATGTGTCGGATGCGCTGGCAGCGGAAGTGGGCGGCATCGGCATTGCACCGGGCGCGAACCTATCCGACAACGTGGCCATGTTCGAAGCCACCCACGGCACCGCGCCCAAGTACGCGGGCAAGGATTATGTCAATCCGGGTTCGTTGATCCTGTCGGCCGAAATGATGCTGCGCCACCTGGGCTGGCTCGAGGCCGCCGACCTCATCATCGCCAGCATGGAAAAAGCGATTGCCGCCAAGACCGTGACCTACGACTTTGCACGTTTGATGGACGGGGCCACCGAGGTCAAATGCTCGAAATTTGCCGAGGTCATGGTCAGCAAGATGTAAGACGAGCGTGAAGCATGGTCGTAAAAAAGCCCCGCTTTGACGGGGCTTTTAATTGCAGTTCAACCAATCAGGCTTGTGGCTGGATGTTGGAAGCCTGCTTTCCTTTGGGACCCTGGGTTTCTTCGAAAGACACTTTCTGGCCTTCTTTCAAGGTTTTGAAACCGTTGCTCTGGATAGCGGAAAAATGTGCGAACACATCCTCGCCGCCGTTATCGGGGGTAATGAACCCAAAACCCTTGGCGTCGCTGAACCACTTGACTGTACCTGTTGCCATTTAATACTTCCTCCTGGGCGGACAAATAAATACAACCCCCAACAAAACCGCGAAAAGCAAATTGCGCTGGTGGATGACTGGACGGCCTGGTTTTTATTGCCGCCGATCTGAATTCAAGCGCGCTACCCGATGTTCTCCTTAGGTAATGCCAAACCTGTACGGTTCTTGAAATCAAACTTTTTGCTTTTTACTACCGTGCATGAATTTTTACAAGCAAAAACCGGTTGTAAACAAGGGTCTTGGTTCGATTGTGGTTTTTATTTCAA
>CAYGMS010000023.1:4766-9035 GCA_964350905.1 uncultured Thiobacillus sp.
TGTGGGTGGATGATCTGCGGGCGTTTCAGCGCATCTGGCCTGCCGTCGATGTGAATACGGATCAGCAAATCTGTGAAGGTGTGATGATCTGCGCATGGCGCACGCCATTCAGTCTGGTTGAACCGGCGCAGGTGGTGATCGAGGCGTTTGGCTGTGCCCTGCCCGAAAGCTATCTGACGGCGATGAGTGAGCAAACACCGCCGCCGGCCTGGATCAATCTCGAATACCTGAGCGCCGAGTCCTGGGTGGCCGGGCACCACGGCCTGCCGTCGCCGCATTCGCGTTTGCCGCTGACCAAATATTTCTTTTTCCCCGGTTACACCCCGGACACGGGCGGCTTGCTGGTTGAAGCGGATTTCGATGCGCGGCGCACAGCCTTCCTCAAGTCGGATGTCACGGACTATTGGCGCGAACTTGGACTGGACGCTCCGCAGGCAGGCGAGTTGCGCGTATCGCTGTTCGCTTATGAAAACCCTGTATTACCGAGCTTGCTTGATGCCTGGGCAGCCGATGCGCATGCCGTGACGTGTCTGGTGCCCGAGGGCCGGGTGATTCCGCAACTGGCTGCATGGCTGGATGTCCGCACGCTGGCGGCAGGCGACGTGCATCAGCGTGGCGCATTGCGGTTGCAGGTATTGCCCTTCTCTGATCAGGACGCATACGACCACCTGCTGTGGGCGTGCGATCTGAACTTCGTGCGCGGCGAGGATTCCTGCGTGCGGGCGCAGTGGGCAGCGCGTCCCCTGGTGTGGCAAGCCTATCCACAGGCCGAGCACGCACATTGGGACAAACTCAACGCGCTGCTGGCACGCTACACGGATCACATGGATGTCGCGGCCGCGCAGGCGGTGAGCCACATGTGGCAGATCTGGAATGGAATGCCAGGCCCGGATATGGCCGCTTGCTGGGCTGCATGGCGGGTGCAACAAGGCGTGATCGAGTCACACGCCGATGCGTGGCGTGATCGCCTCGGTCTGGCCGGGAAACTGGCCGGCAGGCTGGTGGAATTTGTCGAAAATAAGCTAAAATAGCGAGCTTTCTCAAACTCTTAGCGCTCTCGCAGCAGGATACACCCATGAAAACCGCACAGGAACTCCGCGCCGGCAACGTCGTGATGATCGGCCAAGACCCAATGGTGGTCGTGAAAGCCGAATTCTCGAAATCGGGCCGCAACTCATCTGTCGTCAAGATGAAACTCAAGAATCTGCTCAATGGTTCCGGCACCGAGACCGTTTATCGTGCTGACGATAAATTCGAAATGGTGTCGCTGGATCGCAAGGACTGCACTTATTCCTACTTTGCTGATCCTCTGTATGTGTTCATGGATGCGGAATACAACCAGTACGAGATCGAAGCCGACAACCTCGGCGACGCGCTGAACTATCTGGACGATGGCATGCCGCTGGAAGTGGTGTTCTATGATGGCAAGGCGATTTCGGTCGAAATGCCGACCACGGTGATCCGTGAAGTTGAATACACCGAGCCGGCTGTCCGCGGCGATACGTCTGGCAAGGTGATGAAGCCGGCCCGCATCAAGCCCACCGGCTACGAATTGCCTGTCGCTGCATTCGTCGATATCGGCGACATGATCGAGATCGACACCCGTACCAACGAATTCAAGCGCCGCGCCAATTGAGCGTGGTTGTTGCCGATTAATCGGCTGTACAACCACGGCCTGCCCCTTGCGGGTGAATTCCACTTCTTAAATCAAACAAAAGGCAGCTGCGGCTGCCTTTTGTTTTTGGTCACCCGTCAGCGGCGTTAAAATAGCAGTCAGATTTTTCGTCACGCACCCATGACCGATCCGCATTTCATCCATCTACGCCTGCACACCGAATATTCCGTCGTCGATGGCCTGGTGCGCGTGGGCGATGCGGTCAAGCGCGCGCGAGAGATCGGGATGCCTGCGATTGGCCTCTCCGATTTGTCCAATACCTTTGGCTGGGTCAAATTTTATCGGGCGGCACGCGGCGCAGGCATCAAGCCGATTTTCAGCTGCGATGTGTGGGTCACCAATGCGGCGGATCGCAACCGGCCCTCGCGGGTGTTGCTGATGGTGCAGCATCGCGAAGGCTATCGTCGCCTGTGCGAATTGCTGACGCGTGCCTTCCAGCACAATATTCATCGGGGTCGTGCCGAAATTGATCCGGCCTGGCTAGCCGATGGCACTGACGGCCTGCTGGCCTTGTCGGGCGGGGACTTCAGCAATGTGGCGCAGGCAATTCTGGACGACAAACCCGACGCCGCGCGTGCCGCTGCCGAAGCCTGGGCCGCGCTGTTTCCCGGGCGCTATTATCTGGAACTGCAGCGTTTTGGCCAGCCGCATACCGAGCGTTTGATCGATGGCCTGCTCGATATCGGGGCGATGCTCAATTTGCCGTCCGTGGCCACCCATCCGATCCAGTTCATCGCGCCGGATGACTTCAAGGCGCACGAGGCGCGGGTGTGCATCGCCGAGGGCATGATGCTGGGCGACCCGCGTCGCCCGCGGCCGTTTACTGCCGAGCAGTATTTCAAGACGCCGGAAGAAATGGCAGCGCTGTTTGTCGATTTGCCCGAGGCGCTCGCCAACAGCGTGGACGTGGCCAAGCGTTGCAACCTCACGCTTGAGTTGGGCCAGAGCAAGTTGCCGGATTTTCCGACGCCGGATGGCATGAGCCTCGACGACTACATGCGACAGCGCTCACACGAAGGCCTGCAGGAGCGCATGGCGGCCTTGTATCCCGACGAGGCAACCCGCGCTGCCAGATTGCCGGAATACCTGGAACGGCTGGAGTTCGAGCTCGGTACCATCATTCAGATGGGCTTCCCGGGCTATTTCCTGATCGTGTCTGACTTCATCAACTGGGCCAAAAACAATGGCGTGCCGGTGGGGCCGGGGCGTGGTTCCGGTGCCGGCTCGCTGGTGGCATACAGCCTGGCGATTACCGATCTCGACCCGCTGGAATATGACCTGCTGTTCGAGCGCTTCCTCAACCCGGAACGGGTGTCGATGCCTGACTTCGATATCGACTTTTGTCAGGATGGCCGTGACCGTGTGATCCAGTATGTGAAGGACCGCTACGGCCATGAGGCGGTGTCGCAGATTGCCACCTTTGGCACCATGGCGGCGAAGGCGGTGTTGCGCGATGTCGGGCGCGTGCTTGATCTGCCGTACCTGTTCGTCGACAAATTCGTCAAGCTGGTACCCAACGAACTGGGGATCTCGCTGGCCGAGGCGCGCGAGAAGGAACCGCAGATCGACGAACGCGCAAAGAACGAGGAAGAGCTTGCCGAGTTGCTGCCGCTGGCTGAAAAACTTGAAGGCATCACCCGCAATGTCGGTATGCATGCTGGCGGGGTGCTGATCGCACCGGGCAAGCTGACCGATTTTTGTCCACTGTATCGCGCCGAGGGCTCGGACGCAGCGGTGTCGCAATTCGACAAGGATGACGTCGAGGCGATTGGTCTGGTGAAGTTCGACTTCCTGGGATTACGCACGTTGACCATTCTTGCCGAGGCGGTGCGCTTCGTGCAGCGTCACGCAGACCGAACGGACTTCCGCCTGGAAGACCTGCCGCTCGACGATCCGGCAGTTTACAAGCTGTTTGCCGACGGTAACACCACGGCGGTGTTCCAGTCCGAATCGCGCTCGGCCAAGGATCTGGAAAAGAAGCTCAAGGGCGACTGCTTCGAAGACATCATCGCCCTGATGGCGCTCAACCGTCCGGGCCCGCTTGGCTCGGGCATGGTGGATGACTTCATCGCGCGCAAGCAGGGCAAGCAGAAGCCGGAGTATTTTCACCCCGACCTCGAGCCGGTGCTGAAATCGACCTACGGCATCATCGTCTACCAGGAGCAGGTGATGCTGGTGGCACAGATTTTGGCCGGCTACAGCCTCGGTGCCGCCGACATGCTGCGGCGCGCCATGGGTAAAAAGAAACCCGAGGAAATGGCCAAGCAGCGCACCATCTTCCTCGAAGGCGCGGCCAAGCGCGGCGCCGATACCAAGGTTGCCGAGCGCCTGTTTGACCTGATGGAGAAGTTTGCCGAATACGGCTTCAACAAATCGCACTCGGCCGCCTACGCGCTGATCGCATATCACACGGCCTGGCTCAAGGCGCATTACCCGGCCGAGTTCATGGCGGCGACGATGTCGTCGGAAATGTCGGACACTGACAAGGTGCGGATATTCTTTGAAGACAACCGCGCCAATGGACTCACGCTGTTGCCGCCCGACATCAACCAGTCGGGTTATCGCTTCGAACCCGTCAGCAAGACCGAAATTCG
>CAYGMS010000023.1:9135-15052 GCA_964350905.1 uncultured Thiobacillus sp.
TGCTGATCATCGAAGGCAAGGTCAACCGCGATGATTATTCGGGTGGTGTCCGGGTCACGGCGGAAAAGATCTATGATCTGGCCGGTGCACGCACCCGATTTGCCCAGGGCTTGCAGCTGGCCTGTAATGGCCAATGCCATACCCAGCCCGATAGCGGCCGCAAACTGGCGGAATTGCTCGCCCCGTACAAGGTCCAGCAGGATGGCTGCCCGGTGTGGGTGGATTACCACGCTCCGCATGCGCGCTGCCGGGTTCGCCTGGGCGAGGATTGGCGGGTGAGGCTGGATGACCGTCTGCTCGAGTCGCTTGAGGGGTGGCTGAAGCCCGAAGCGGTGCGCGTCATTTACTGAGTGTTGCGTTTACGCTGGTGGGCCGCTGGAATAATCGTACCAATTGATGGTTTTTTGCTAAAAGGATGTTGACATGCATAACGTTATATTAGAAACTACTTATAACGCTGATGTGGCCGCAATGGCACATAGGTGTTGTCTCCTCCAATCCTCCTCCTTTGGTGGATATTCAGCCCGACTCAAACGAGTCGGGCTTTTTTTTTCGATCCTGAATGCTTTATAGACGCCCGCATCAGCGCTTGATTTTATGCAGCCCGTTTCTCGAATGAACTGAACAGGTCCTGCGTCGCGACGGCTGTCTGGATAACCTGCTGTACCTGCGCGAGCGGCGGGCCCGAGTGAGCCCATTCGTTCAAGGCTTTGACCGCGTCAGCCGGTCCTTGAACCGTGGCTTCGACCGAGCCATCCGGCCGATTGCAGACCCAGCCATTGACACCCAGACGCTGGGCTTCGCGGCGCATGGATTCGCGAAACCACACCCCCTGCACGCGGCCCTGAATCTTCAAATGGAGCGTGACCACCGGTGGTTTACTTCACTTTCATGCCAGGCTGGGCGCCGTGATCCGGTGACAGAATGAACAGGCCGGGCTCGCTACCGGAAGCGGCCAGCACCATGCCTTCACTCATGCCGAATTTCATCTTGCGCGGCGCGAGGTTGGCGACCACCACGGTGAACCGGTCGATCAGGGCTTCGGGTGCGTAGGCCGATTTGATGCCGGCAAACACCTGGCGCGTGCCGAGGTCGCCGAGGTCGAGCGTGAGGCGCAGCAGTTTGTCGGCGCCATCGATGTGTTCGGCATTGGCGATACGCGCGATACGCAGGTCGATTTTCGCAAAGTCGTCGATGCTGATCGTGTCGGCAACTGGATGGGTGGCGTTGACCTGGGCTTCGGCGTGGCGGGCGGGTGTCGGCGCGGGGGCGGACGTTGGCTCAAGATTCTGTTTGTTGGCGTCTATCATGGCTTCAATGGATTTGGGGTCGATACGCGTCATGAGATGGCTGTACTCGTTGATGCGGTGGCGGATGAACAGGCTTTGTGCGTCTGCCCAGGTCAGCGGCTCGATATTGAGGAAGGCCTCGACTTGTTCGGCAAGCTTGGGCAGCACCGGCTTCAGATACAAGGTTAGCAGGCGGAAACAATTTAGCGAGACCGTGCAGACTTCGTGCAGGCGATAGATCGCTTCGTCTTTCTTTGCTAGTTCCCACGGTTTTTCATCCGCCACATATTGGTTGGCACGATCGGCTAGCGCCATGATCTCACGTAGCGCCTTGGCAAAATCGCGTGATTCATAATGCGTAGCAATCGAACCGGCGGCAGCCTGGAAGTCACCGATGAGTTCGAGGTTGGCAACACCATCGGCCAGCCTGCCGTCGAATTTCTTGTGGATGAATCCGGCGGTGCGGCTGGCGATGTTGATGAACTTGCCGACCAGATCCGAATTCACGCGCGCGACGAAATCGTCGAGATTGAGGTCGATGTCTTCCATCGTGCCATTAAGCTTGGCGGCATAGTAATAGCGCAGCCATTCCGGATTGAGGCCTTGTGCCAGATAGCTCTCTGCGGTGATGAAGGTGCCGCGCGATTTCGACATCTTCTGCCCGTTCACCGTCAGAAAACCGTGCGCATACACGGCAGTCGGCAGGCGATGGCCGGAGTATTTCAGCATCGCCGGCCAGAACAGGGCGTGGAAATACAGGATGTCCTTGCCAATGAAATGCACCAGTTCAGTTTTGGACTCGGGGCCCCACCAGGCGTCGAAGTCGAGGCCGTTGTCCTTGGCGTATTTGGCAAAGCTCGCCATGTAACCCACCGGCGCGTCCAGCCACACATAAAAATACTTGCCCGGTGCGTTGGGGATTTCAAAGCCGAAATAGGGCGCGTCGCGGCTGATGTCCCAGTTGTTCAGCCCTGACGCAAACCACTCTTGCATCTTGTTGGCGGCTTCGGCCTGCAGTGTGCCCGAGGTCGTCCACTCGCGCAGAAAGGCTTCGCAGGCGCCGAGCTTGAAGAAGTAATGTTCGGAATCCTTGTGCACCGGCGTGGCGCCCGATACCGCCGATACCGGGTTTTTCAGTTCGGTCGGGCTGTAGGTCGCACCGCACACTTCGCAGTTGTCACCGTATTGATCGGCCGCGCCGCATTTGGGGCATTCGCCCTTGATGAAGCGATCCGGCAGAAACAGGTTTTTGACCGGGTCATACAACTGGGCGATGGTCTTTTTTTCGATCAGGCCGGCTTCCTGCAGCCGCAGGTAGATTTTTGACGCCAGTTCGCGGTTCTCGTCGGAATGCGTCGAATAGTAGTGGTCGAAGCCGATATGAAAGCCGGCAAAGTCGCGCGTGTGTTCATCCCACACCCGGTCGATCAGGGTTTCTGGCGTGATGCCTTCCTTTTCGGCACGCAGCATGATTGCCGTACCGTGCGTATCGTCGGCACACATGTAGTAACAATCGTGCCCCCGCATTCTCTGGAAGCGCACCCAGATATCGGTCTGGATGTATTCGACCAGATGGCCGAGGTGGATGCTGCCATTGGCGTAGGGCAGGGCGGAGGTGACGAGGATTTGGCGGGGCATGGAAACAGCTGGGAAAACCCAAATGGCGCAAGAAGCCGCCATTTTACCGGCTAGAAGCGCGAGCCGGGTTGTTTCAGAAATTCTAGTTCATCATCCGTGGAAGGTCGCCCCAGTATCGCATTGCGATGCGGAAAACGCCCGAAACGCGCCACCACATCGCGATGCTTGCGCGCATAGTTCAGGAAATCGTCGAACAGGGCGCGTTCGTCCGCAGCCGCTTCATCGGCCAGCTTCTGAAACAGTAGAACAGACTGGTCCTGCATGGTGTTCGACTCGGCATGTTCCAGCGGCAGATACAGAAACACCCGTTCGATGGGTGCAAGTTGCTGATCTTCGCCTGCAGCCAATGTGGCCAGACACAAGGCCAGGGCTTGTGGATCCGTGGCAAATGCCTGCGCCTGATCGCGATGGATGTGGTGTGGAAACTGGTCAAGCACGATGATCAGCGCCAACCGCCCACGCGGTGTATTGGACCAATGGTCAAGCTGACCTGCTGATGCTGCCAGCAGCGCGGCAGCGAATTGTTCGGCCACCGCCTGGTCGTTTGCCGCTGACTTGCCGAACCACAGCCTGCGCTGGCGTTCGGCAATTTCTGCTGCGCTACCCGATGGGCCAAACCAGAAGTTGAGTACGTTTTCAGCTTGTGTCGTCATGGATGCTTTGCAAAATTTGCCAACTAAATACTACGGGAGCGGCCTGGATTGAAACCGTTCCGACTGGTTAATCGCCATTACAGTGGTAATGCATGGTGTGCGGCGGCTGCATTCCGGGTTGCACATCGCCAGCCTATCCGGATTCTGGGTGGGTTGTTGGGCCTGGCAGGCCGAGCTCAGGAAATACTGAACAAATTGGTTCACTACACGGGTCGACAAGTCTTCCCTGCGCGGCGAAGAGATATAACCATGAACAAAATCAACGGGATATTTGTAATTATGTGCATATCCAAGAACTTGTTTGGTGGCTCCTGTTCCGCTTAAGTTTGATTTTCTGGAATGGGATAATGATATCGGAAATAGAGGTTAAATCATGGAAAACATCCGCAGCATTTGTTGTGCGTAATGATGGATTAAATATCGATAATTGTGGTTTGATATAATGCACGTATTCGCTCGTGTACTTGCTTACATGGCGATCATAAAAAATTGGTTTGCATATTTAATGTAAAAATTGATTATTGATCAAATCATTGCCAAACAAAATGTCTATACTTAAAAGATGTGAATGCTATTTTTGGCTTTCTTCTGGTCTATATCTCGATTCGCTACAGAAGAATGAATATGTGAATTGTTTTGCTGTTTAACTGTAAGGAGGAAAAAATGATTAAAAGTACTGGTCGACTTGGGCTGAATCAAACGATGCGAGGGATAGGCGTGGCTGTTGTAGCCGCAGGTTTCATGGTGGGTTGTGCGAGCAATCAGGCACCTACGGAACAGATGGCTCTTTCCAAGGCTGCAGTAAGCAATGCCATGAGCGCAGGGGGTAATGAGTTTGCTCCAGTCCAGCTCAAGTCCTCAATGGACAAGATGGATGCGGCCGAGAAAGCCATGGCAGCAAAAGATTATGAGCTGGCCCGGCAGTTGGCTGAACAGGCCGAAGTCGATGCCAAACTGGCTGGCTCAATGGCGCGCTCGGCACGGGCACAGAAAGCAGCGAACGCATTGCAGGACGATATTCGCGTGTTGCGCCATGAAATCGAACGCAGCGCACAATAATCAATCAATGGAGCTAACTATGCAAAAGAATCGATATTTCCCCTTGAGCCTGGTTGCAGCCGCAATTATTTCGGGTTGCAGCACATTGCCGCCGGAAAATACAGCCCTTATGGAGGCGCGCAGCAGCTACAACAGCGCACGAGCCAATGCCCAGATTACCAATCTGGCGCCGATTGAACTGCAGGATGCCGGTGAGACGCTGAACAAGGCGGATACAGCACTGAGCAAAGGCGAAAGCCCGGCCACGGTCAATCAGTTGGCCTATCTGGCCAAGCAGAAAGTGGCAATCGCGCAGGAAACAGCCAAGCGCAAAACAGCCGAACTGGATGTTGCCAACGCCAGCGTCAAACGTGATCAGATCCGCCTTGAGGCGAGAACGGCCGAAGCCGATGCCGCCAAGAAGCGGGCGATACTTGCGCAGCAAACTGCCGACCAACGTGCCGCAGCTTTGGCTGAGGCCAGCGCCCAGTCGAAACGCGACCAGGTGCTGATTGCGGCAAGGCTTGCCGAGCTCGAAGAGGCCAAAAAACAGGCGGCGATCGCACAACAGGCTGCTGATCAGCAGGCTGCCGCTTTGGCAGAAGCCAGCGCCAAAGCCGAGCGCGACCAGGCACTGATTGCCGCCAGAATGGCCGAAGTCGAAGAGGCCAAAAAGCAGACGGCGATGGCGCAGCAGGCCGCAGATCAGCGCGCCAAGGCCTTGACGGCTGCCAGTGCCAAGGCAGAACAAGACCAGGCATTGATCGCTGCGAAAGTGGCAGAAGTTGAGGCAGCCAGAAAGCAGGCGGAACTGGCACAACAAGCCGCGGATCAGCGTGCCGCTGCTTTGGCAGAGGCCGCAGCCAAAGCTGAGCAAGCTCAGGCACTGATTGCGCAGCAGGAAATGCAGCTCAAGGAATTGAATGCCAAAAAGACCGATCGTGGCATGGTGATCACGTTGGGTGACGTGTTATTCAATACCAACCAGGCGCAACTGTCGGCGGGTGGGATTAACAACGTTACAAAACTGGCTGATTTCCTCAACAAGTACCCGCAGCGCAAGGTCCTGATTGAGGGGCATACGGACAGCACAGGCAGTGCCAGTTATAACCAGGCGCTTTCAGAGCGGCGTGCAGAAGCCGTGCAGAAAGCATTGACGGAACGGGGGATTGACGGCGGCCGCATTGCAATGCGCGGTTATGGCAAATCCTCTCCGGTTGCCAACAATGAAACTGCCGCTGGGCGTCAATTGAATCGGCGTGTGGAAATTGTCTTGTCAGATGATGGCGGCAACATCGT
>CAYGMS010000024.1:0-4276 GCA_964350905.1 uncultured Thiobacillus sp.
GCCGACACCGAGGCCGCAATGAACCGCCTGATCTGCGGCGACTGCGGCGACTGGCGCACCCAGATCCTGTCTGGCGACGAACTGCTGCTCGAAAGCGTCGAACTCGAAACCACGCCTACCACGACCTCGGACCTCCACCATGTGTGACACCTGCGGCTGCAACCTCACTCCCGGCAACAAGCACCTCGCGTTCAAACCCGTCGCCAAGGGCGCAACTGCGGTATCCGTGCTGAAGGGTCTGCTGGCGAAGAACGATGACCAGGCCGCGCACAACCGCGAGCACTTCGATAAACGCGGCATCCTCGCGATCAATCTGATGTCGTCACCCGGTTCCGGCAAGACCGCGCTGCTGGAAGCCACGCTCGTCTCGCTGAAAAATGAATTCACCTGTGCGGTGATCGAGGGCGACCTCGAAACCGAGAACGACGCCGAGCGTATCCGCGCCAAGGGCGTGCAGGCACACCAGATCGTCACCGGCACCGCCTGCCACCTCGACGCCCATCTGGTGCACGACGCGCTGCATCACATGACGCTCGACGGCGTCGACATCCTGTTCATCGAGAATGTCGGCAATCTGGTCTGCCCCGCCAGTTTCGACCTTGGCCAACATTTCAATGTGACGCTGCTTTCGGTCACCGAAGGCGACGACAAACCGGCCAAATACCCGGTGATGTTCCGCGCGGCTGACGTCATGCTGCTGACCAAGACCGACCTGCTCGCCGTGCTCGATGATTTCGACCCGGACAAGGCCGAAGCCCACCTGCGCAATCTGGCCAATCCGGCGCCCGTGATGCGCTTGTCTGCGCGCAAGAATCTGGGCATGGATGCCTGGCTCACCTGGTTGCGCGAACAACTCGCTGCGCAGCGCGCCCGCGTCGCCGTCGGCCAGTCCCGCCGCCCCGCGATTCAGCGCGACGGCCAACAACTCCACAGCGCTACCGCCTGATGAACGAAGCCCACGCCTGGCTGGAAAAAATCCACGCCCTCGAATTCGACCGCACGATCAAGATCATGAACGTGTGCGGCGGCCATGAACGCTCGATCACCCAGGCCGGACTGCGCGGCGCCTTGCCCAAGTGGGTCGAACTGGTACCCGGGCCTGGCTGCCCGGTGTGCGTCTGTCCGGAAGAGGATGTCTACCAGGCGATTCAGCTCGCGCTGCAGGACAAGGTGATTCTGGTTGCCTATGGCGACATGCTGCGGGTGCCGGTGAACGTGAAAAAAGGCGAGGTGCGCTCGCTGGTCGAGGCGCAGGCCGCCGGCGCCGACGTGCGGCCGATTGCCAGCCCGCTCGATGCGAAAAGAATCGCGCTGGAGAACCCGGATCGCCCGGTGGTATTTTTCGCTGCCGGTTTCGAGACCACCACCGCGCCGACAGCGGCGTTGCTGGCCGAAGGTCTACCCGACAATCTCAGCATCCTGCTGTCCGGCCGGCTGACCTGGCCGGCGGTGGCGATGCTGCTAAATTCGGGCACCCCCGGCTTCGAGGCGCTGGTCGCCCCCGGCCACGTCTCCACCGTGATGGGGCCGGAGGAATGGACTTTCGTCGTCGATCAGCACGACATCCCAGCCGCGGTTTCCGGCTTTGCACCGGAGTCGCTCTTGGCATCGTTTTATTCGGTGCTGCGCCAGTTGAAAAGCGGCGAGCGTTTTCTCGACAACTGCTACCGTGAAGTCGTGCACCCGGGTGGCAATCCCACCGCGCTGCGCCTGATTCATGACACGCTGGATATTGTCGACGCCAACTGGCGCGGCATCGGCATCATTCCGCGTTCCGGCTATGCGCTAAAGCCCGCTTACGCCAAACACGACGCGCGCCACTTGTTCCCCGACCACACCGACCCCAGCCGTCGCCGCGCCGGCGAAATGCCGCCCGGCTGCGATTGCGCACAAGTGGTGCTGGGGAAAATCTATCCTAACCAGTGCCGCATCTACGGCAAGGCCTGCACCCCGCGCAATCCGGTTGGGCCCTGCATGGTGTCGGACGAAGGCGCCTGCCGCATCTGGTGGTCGAGCGGCGTACGCGAAGCCGTCGATGCCTGAGCAGGTCACTGAGACCGTCACACAGCGCATCACCCTCAGCGGCCGGGTGCAGGGCGTGGGCTTTCGGCCCTTCGTCTACCGCCTGGCACAGCAACACCAGATCAAGGGCTGGGTGCGCAACGTCAACGGCGCGGTGGAAATCCAGGCCGAGGGCGAGTCCGCTCAACTACAGCGATTCAGCCATGCGCTGCTGAGCGAGGCGCCGCCGCTGTCGGCCCCCGGCCCGCTCTCTGTCACCACCTGCCCGTCCGAACACGCCGAAACGTTTGCCATCCTCGACAGCCAATCGGGTTCTGCCGCCGACATCCATTTGCCAGTCGATGGATTCGTCTGTGCCGACTGCCTGGCCGAACTGCACGACCCGGCCAACCGCCGCCACCGCTATCCCTTCATCAACTGTACTCAGTGCGGTCCGCGCTACACGCTGATCACCGCCCTGCCCTACGATCGTCCCAACACCTCGATGCGCGATTTCGCCCTGTGCGCGGATTGCCGGCGTGAATACGAAAACCCGCTCGACCGCCGCTTTCATGCCGAGCCGATTGCCTGCCCGGTGTGCGGTCCGCATCTGCAATTCGTGATGGGAGAGGAAATCCACGACGGCGATGAAGCCGCGCTGGCCGCCGCTGTCACCGCCCTGCGTGCCGGAAAAATCGTCGCGGTCAAAGGGGTCGGCGGCTACCATCTGCTATGCGATGCCACCAGCGATGCGGCGGTCGCCAGCCTGCGCGAACGCAAGCCGCGCCCGACCAAACCGCTGGCGGTGATGGTGCGTGACAGCGAGGCCTTGCGCGCCGTCGTGCACGTTGCGCCGGAACAGGAACGCTTCATCACTTCGCCTGCCCGCCCCATCGTGCTGCTGCCCAAACGCAGCGATGCGGCTTTGTCGCCGCTGATCGCGCCCGGTCTCGCAGAGGTCGGCTGTCTGCTGCCCTACTCGCCGCTGCATGCCTTGTTGCTGAACAACTTCGGCGGACCGCTGGTGGCGACCTCGGGCAACCTCTCCGGCGAGCCGGTGCTGACCGACAAGCATGAAGCGCAGAGCCGCCTGAGCCATCTCGCCGATGCGTTCCTGCACCACAACCGTCCCATCGTGCGCCCCGCCGACGATCCGGTGTATCGGATCATTGCCGACAAGCCGCGTCCGTTGCGTCTGGGACGCGGCATCGCGCCACTGGAACTGGAATTGCCCGCGCCGCTGCCCGAACCGGTTTTGGCGCTCGGCAGCCACATGAAGAACACGATCTGCCTCGCCTGGGGCACGCGCGCCGTGATCTCGCCGCATATCGGCGAACTCGACACCCCACGCAGTCTCGACACGCTGGCGCAGGTCGCCGCCGACCTGCAGGCCTTGTATCAGGTGCAGGCCACTCGCGTGCTGATCGACCGCCACCCAGGTTATGGCTACCGGCGCTACGTGCGTGAAAGCCAGTTACCGCTAAGCGAGATCTGGCATCACCATGCCCATGCCTCCGCCGTGGCGTGGGAATTCCCGGAAGTAAAAGACTGGATCGTGTTTGCCTGGGACGGCGTCGGTTTCGGCGGGGATCACAGCCTGTGGGGCGGCGAAGCCTTCACCGGCGCACCTGGTCTCTGGCAGCACGCCGCTGCATTGCGGCCGTTTCACCTGCCCGGCGGCGACAAGGCCGGACGCGAGCCGTGGCGCGCCGCGGCAGCGCTGCTGTGGGAAACCGGCCAGCCCGCGCCGTTCGCGCCCGAACCCCTGCATCAGGCTTGGTCGCACCGGCTGAACAGTCCGGCCAGTTCGTCTGCCGGACGTCTGTTCGATGCCGCCGCCGCCCTGTGCGGCGTCTGCACCCACGCCAGCTTCGAGGGCGAAGGACCGATGCGGCTGGAAGCGATCGCAGCCACATCTTCGGATGCTCATGCGCTTGCCCTGCCACTCGAACGCGACGCACTTGGGATCTGGCGCAGCGACTGGGCGCCGCTGTTGCCCATGCTGACCGACGCCACGCGCGCGCTTTCCGATCGCGCAGCCAGCTTTCATCACAGCCTGGCGCAGGCACTGGTCGATCAGGCACAACACCTACGCGCACAAACCGGCATTCAGGCCATCGGCCTCACTGGCGGTGTGTTCCAGAATCGCCTGCTGGCCGAGGCCGCCATTGCGCGGCTTGAAGCCGTAGGGTTTAGCGTGTATCTGCCGCAACGTATTCCCGTCAACGACGCCGGACTCAGCTTCGGCCAAATCATCGAGCATCTCCACACACCC
>CAYGMS010000024.1:4376-6711 GCA_964350905.1 uncultured Thiobacillus sp.
TGTCGGCGATGATCGAGGAAGGGCTGGAAGTCGAGGTGCTGGACCGGCTTATCGCCAGCTTTGCCGAGGCCGCGCGGCACAACGGCGTGGCCGTGGTGGCGGGCGATACCAAGGTGGTGCGACGCGGTGAAGGTGGCGGCTTGTACCTGTCGGTCGCCGGCATCGGCGTCAAACGCGCCCAGGCCAAACTGTCCATCGAATCCATCGCGCCGGGCGACGTGGTGCTGGTGTCTGGTCCGGTGGGTGATCACGGCATTGCCGTGATGCTGGCGCGCGAGCAATTCGGACTGTCGGGTGAACTGCGCTCCGACTCGGCTTCTGTGTTGCCGCTGACACAGGCCGTGCGCGATCTGCCGGGTTTGCGCTTCATGCGCGATCCGACGCGCGGTGGTCTCGCCACCGTGGCACATGAAATCGCCCGCGCCTGCGGCCACAACGTAGCGCTTGATCAGGCTGCAGTGCCGTTGCGCCCGGAAGTCGTGTCGGTGTGTGAAATGCTCGGCTACGACCCCTATTACCTGGCCTGCGAAGGCCGCGTCGTCGCGGTGGCCGATGCCTCGGCCGCAGATGAAATCCTTACGCGCTGGCAGGCCCTGCCCGAAGGCCACGATGCCTGCCTGATCGGCCGTGTCGAAGCGGGTGACGGCCGCGTGATCCTGGAAACCATCCTCGGCGGCCGCCGTATTCTGGACGAACTGGAAGACGACCCGCTGCCGCGCATTTGCTGAACAGGGGGGCTGCGGCCCGCGTATCAACAGAATCTAGGTGCCACCCTGGCGACGGCAACGATCCGCCCACACCGCGGCTTCCAGCCGTGAACGTAGGTTGAGCTTTTTCAGCAGGTGCTTGACGTGCACTTTCACCGTGCCTTCGGCTATCCCCATGTCCCGGGCAATCAGCTTGTTGCTCTTGCCTTCGACCAGATGGTCGAGAATGCGGCCTTCCTGATCGGTCAGACCTGCTTCATTCAAACCGGTTGGACGGTTTTTCTCGCGCAGCGAATTCACCAGCAATTGCGTCAGGCTTTCGCTGATAGTGATCTTGCCGCGCGCCGCCTCTGCCAGTTGTCGCATCAGGTCTTCCGGTTCCATGTCCTTCAGCAGATAGCCGTCGGCGCCGCCCTGCAGTGCGGCCATCAGATCTTCGGCCTGATCCGACACGGTGAGCATGATGACGCGGGAATCCAGGTCGGTGTCCTTGATTTCCTTCAGCACGTCGATGCCGCTCATGTCCTTCATGTTGAGATCGAGCAAGATCATGTCCGGATGCAGTTGATGGGCCAGAGTGATGCCTTCCTTGCCGCTGGCGGCTTCGCCGATAAACCGAAATGCCGGCTCGGCCTGGATCAACTGGATCACACCTTTGCGAAACAGGGGATGGTCGTCAACGACCAGGATGGTTTGGGGCAGATTCATGTGTTTGCGGTTACGTGTAGGGATGGGACGACAACGGGGGCCTCGCGCCGACTGTCCGGAACGAAGCGAAGGGTGACGCGCGTCCCCGCGTCAGGCAGATTCTCAACCGTTAATTGACCGTCCAGATTATTCGCCCGCTCTTCCATGATGGTCATGCCGTAATGGTGTGTGCCAGCGGCTTCGTGAATGCCGATTCCGTCGTCGGTGATCGTGGCCACAACCGAACCATCCCTTTCATGATTCACACTTACTTTGGCATGCTGGGCTTGCGCATGATTCAGCACATTGGACAAGGCCTCGCGCACGATTTGCAAGGCATGGATTTCCTCGTTGGGACTCAGCTTGCAGCCCACCAGATCAACATCCAGCGTAATCGGAATCTCTCCGCGGCGGCTGAATTCGGATACGGTGGTTTGCAGTGCGGCGCCCAGCCCTTCGCCTTCAATGCGCAGCCGGAAAGTGGTCAACAGTTCACGGAGCTGACGATAGGCGCTGTTGAGGCCTTCGCGCAACTCCTCCAGTACCTCTTTCGCTTCATCACTGCGCTGAGGATTGTCGACCAGCGGCTTCATGCGGCTGACCTGAATTTTCATGTAGGCGAGTGACTGCGCCAGCGAATCATGCAACTCGCGCGCCAAGGCGGCACGTTCTTCCAGCAGCGACAACCGTCGGCTTTGCTCGGTGCGGCGCGCGGTGCCGATCGCAATACCGATATGGCGCGACAACGCATCCAGCAACTGTGACTGCCACGGCACCAGTTCCTTGCCGGGCGGCATTTCCAGTTGCAGCACGCCATATTGCTGTTCGGTGTCCTTGAGCGGAAGCGACAGGATATGCCGCCCATCCTTGAGCGAATAAATGTCCTGTGAAGGATGGGCCAGGCATTCCGCACAGTTCATCAGGCCGCACATGTCCGCATC
>CAYGMS010000024.1:6811-14964 GCA_964350905.1 uncultured Thiobacillus sp.
AGCTTGGAGAGATCTTCTGCCATGTGGTTGAAGGCCTGCCCCAGGCGCCCCAGTTCGTCGCTGCCCGTGTGCTCGGTACGTGCCGCCAGGTTGCCGCGACCGACGTTGGCGGCAAACTTGAGTAAATCACGCAACGGCAGGATCAAGTCGTTGCGCGCCAGATACAGGGTGAGTGCACCGACTAGCAGCGTCATCAGCAAGGCGGCACCGAGCACCATGCGCAGCACCAGGATCTTGGCCTCGGTATCGCGTTCGATCTGTTTGACCAGATCGTTGATCTGATCGACAAACACTGCGGTCTCCTCGATCAGCGGCATGTTGTTTGTCTCGCCAGAAAGGTCGTTTCGGTTCTCCCCAAGGAAGCCTGGCTTGATCCGACTGTTCCATGCATCCTGAACCGTCACGTAGCTTCCAGACAAAAGCGTTTCAGTCCGTTTCGTCATCATTGAAGTGATGCGCGTGTCCTGGAGGGTGACATCGAACGTGTCGACTGCGTTGCGCAAGGGCGCCAAAGTGTTGTCCCCTCCTGGTATGCGTGCTGATTGCGCAAGGCTGGTCATTTTGTAAGCCTGCATGCGCAGGCTGCCCGCCAGATTGATTGCTTCGCCACTGCCTTGAACCGACTCGGCGATGATGGCCGAACTGACCATGCCAAGCACGGCGAAGCTGGCTATGAGCGCCAGTGCGCCGCCCAGCTTGAGTAGCAGTGAATGCTGCAAAAATCCGCGTTTTTCTTTCATTTCGCCTCGTGGCCAGAATGGAGCGCAAGAAATATTAAGGAATACCTCTAATGTGCCATGCCCCGGATTCAAGGGCGCAAGCAGTCAGTCATTTAACGACTAACGCCTTGAAGCATAAGGCTAACAACGTGTTATCCGTGTCATGTCAGGATATGTGGTCACCATACATCAAGTCCTGTCGCCTCCTTGCCGGGGTCATATGCCGCCCCCTGCCGGGATCAATAGATTTGCTTGTCTTTTTTTGTTTTGCTAGAGTACGAGTGCGGCGGATTGTCGCATGACAAATTGTCGCAGTGACAGACAGTCGTCACAATCCAGTCTTTTAGGGCGGTTCTGATTCGGGTTCTAACAAGTTTTTCCGCGAACCGGTAAGCAGCAATCAATTTTACACAGGGAGCTAGGCAATCATGAAGCAGGACGACATCAAATCACCCGACACGCAACTCGACCTCGGTCGCAGAAAGTTTCTGAACACCACCGCACTGGTGGGGCTCTCCGGCGTGGGACTTTCGGTGGGTCTGTCTGCCTGTAACAAGGAATCGGCTCCCACGGCAGCCGCCCCGGGCGCGAGCGCCGAGGCAGCCACACACGGAAAATATGAAGTGGCGCCTGGTCAGCTTGATGAATACTACTCGTTTTCCAGTGGCGGCCATTCCGGCGATGTGCGCATCTACGGCCTGCCGTCCGGCCGTCAACTGAAGAGCATTCCGGTCTTCAACCTGGACAACCTGGTCGGCTGGGGCATCACCAACGAATCCAGAGCCATCATCGGCACCAAGCCCGATGGCTCGCTGAAATACACCACCGGCGACACCCACCACGTCCACCAGTCCTACGTTGACGGCACCTACGACGGCAAGTACATGTTCGTGAACGACAAGATTCATGGCCGTCTGGCGCGCATCCGCATGGACACCATGGAATGTGACAAGATCACCGAAATCCCCAACATTCAGGGCTTTCACGGCACCTTCACCGACAAGCGTGACCCGGTCGATGCCAGCATCAACCACACCACCCGCGTGTTCTGCGGCGCCGAGTTCTCGATTCCACTGCCCAACGACGGGCGCGACATGGAAGATGGCAGCAAGTACAAATCGCTGTTCACGTGTATCGATTCCAATACCATGGACGTGCGCTGGCAGGTGCTGATTGATGGCAACTGCGACCTGGTGGCGACTTCCTACGACGGCAAGCTGACTTGTACCAACCAGTACAACATCGAGATGGGCATCCATTACGAAGACATGATGGCGGCCGAAATGGATGCCTGCCTGTTCTTCAACGTGGCCCGTATCGAAGAAGCCGTCAAGGCCGGCAAATCCACCACCATCGGCAGCTCCAAGGTGCCGGTAGTGGACGGCAGGCGTGAATCCAACAAGGATCCGAAAACCGCGCTGACCTGTTACGTGCCAATCCCGAAGAACCCCCACGGCGTGAACATCAGCCCGGACGGCAAGTATTACGCCTGCTCGGGCAAGCTTTCGCCAACTGCTTCGGTGATCGAACATGCCCTGGTGCTGAAATGGTTCGACGGCGAACTGCCTAACGCGCGCGACGCCGTGGTGGCAGAACCTGAAATCGGCCTCGGCCCGCTGCACACCGGCTTCGATAACAAGGGCAATGCCTACACCACGCTGTTCCTCGACAGCCAGATTGTGAAATGGAACGTGGAAGCCGCGATCAAGGCATTCAAGGGCGACAAGACTGCCAAGGCAGTGGTCGACCGCATCGACGTGCATTACCAGCCGGGCCATGGCTTCACCTCGATGGGTGAAACCAAGGAATCGGATGGCCGCTTCTTCAACTCGGACAACAAGTTCTCCAAGGACCGTTTCCTGCCTGTAGGCCCGCTCCACTGCGAAACGGCACAGTTGATCGATATCAGCGGCGACAAGATGAAGCTGGTGCACGACCACTCGGTGCTCTCCGAGCCGCATGATTCGATCATTGTCCGCCGTGACATCATCAAGACGCGTCAGATCTACGACATGGACGAGTTCCCGAACGCAGTGAAGGACCCAGCGGAATCAGGCGTCTTCCGCAATGGCAAAAAGGTGACCGTCAAGCTCACCAGCCAGGCACCGGCCTTCAGCCTGCGTGAATTCAAGCTCAAGAAGGGTGATGAAGTGACCCTCATTCTGACCAACCACGACAAGGTGGAGGACTTGACCCACGGCTTCGCGATACCGAAGTACGATATCAACTTCATCGTCAACCCGCAGGAAACCAAGTCAGTCACGTTCAAGGCCGACAAGCCTGGGGTCTACTGGTGTTACTGCACCCACTTCTGCCACGCCCTGCATCTGGAAATGCGTAGCCGCATGATTGTCGAAGCTTGAACAACGACCCCATTCCCCGCACGGGATGAATGGGGTATCGTTGCAGAACGCTCACGATAATATGGCCATAAAAAATCAGCGTCCGAAAGGACGCTGTTGGCTTTTTGCGCTTGTCCCGAGCGATATTTTATCCAGAGCGAAATTTAAAGGCTTACAGGTTCTTTCATGATTTATCTTCCCGGTTTGTTTGCCCGTTTCCTGACCGTACTTTGCCTGGCCTGCGCATGGGGCGTCGCTATCGGCGACAGCTACGAAGCACCCTTGCCCGTGCAACTGTCCACCGATCCGGATCTTTGCGCCTATGTCCCGTGCAAGGATGTCATGCCGGGTGCCGACAGTTTCTCCGACCGCATGGGCAAACCGGCTTATGTCGAGGCCTACCGCAAAAAGAAAAACGACCATGACGAGAAAGATGATCACGACGAAAAGGACGACCGTGCGAAGAACGATCATGACGAAAAACACGACTGTGACACGAAGAGCGACTGTGAACTGATCGGTTACGTATTCCTGTCCACGGATATCGTGGACGTCCCCGCCTACTCGGGCAAGCCGGTGGTGACCCTGATCGGCATGGATACCAAGGGCATCGTCACCGGTGTCCGGGTTCTGAAGCACTCCGAACCAATCCTGCTGCTGGGTATCCCTGAGTCGGAACTCACCAGGTTCATCAAACAATACGTCGGCAAGTTTGTCGGCTCCAAAATCGAAGTCGGTGCGGGTACGGGAGAAGGAGCGATCGGTCTGGACGCCATCACCGGCGCCACCGTGACGGTGATTGCACAAAACCAGGTCATCCTGCGCAGTGGTCTGGCGGTCGCACGGCAGGTGGGCATCATCGAGCCCGTCATTCTCGCCCAGGCGAAGTTCACCAAGGTCGAGAACAAACTGGACTGGGAGGCACTGCTCAAGAATGGCAGCGTCCAGCGGCTCAAGGTCGATACGACACAAGTCGGCATGCCGCGCTCGAACCAGCCTTACATCGACATTTACTTTGGCTATCTCAATGCACCCGCAGTGGGGCGCAGTGTGCTCGGTGATTCTGTCTACCAAAGTCTGATGTCCAGACTCAAGCCAGACGAACATGCCATCTTCCTGATCGCCAATGGCCTGGAATCGTTCAAGGGCTCGGGTTTCGTGCGTGGGGGGATTTATGACCGGGTGCAGGTAGCTCAGGACATGGACACCGCCACTTTCCGCGATCTGGATTATCTCAACCTGTATGGGATTGAAGCGGCTGGTGCGCCAAGCTATCAAGAGTCGGCCATTTTCATCATCCGTTCACCGACCTTCAGTGGCGCCTATCCCTGGAGCCTGATATTCCTGGCCAACAAGATGGACCGGCAGACGGGTTCACGCACCTTTGTCAATTTTGGCCAGGAGTACTGGCTACCCGACCGCTATCTTGAAGGCGGACGTCCGGAAATCATCAAACCGGAAGCAACCTGGGTAACCGTGTGGAAATCCCGCAAAGTTGAAATAGTGCTGTTCCTGCTCTGGCTCACTGCGGCGGGAACGGTGTATGCGCTGCGCGAAAAACTGGTTCGGCGCTCAACGATGAAGGACACGCGCTGGAAAGATTATCCCAAGTATCTGCTGTGGATCACATCGATCGGCTTCGTCGGGTTTTACCTGCTGGCCGTGCCGTCCATCACACAGGTGCTGACCTGGTTCCACTCCATCCTGTTTGAGTGGCGCTGGGAGTTGTTCCTGTCCGATCCATTCATCTTCCTGTTCTGGATTTTCATCATTGTCTCCGTGTTTTTCTGGGGGCGCGGGATGTTCTGCGGCTGGATGTGTCCCTATGGTTCGCTTTCGGAGCTCGTCTACCATGTGGCTGGAAAAGTGGGACTCAAACGCTATCAGCGTCACTTGCTGCCGCAGCGCTGGCATGATCGCTTGAAGTGGGTCAAATACGGCATCTTTGCCGGTCTGATCACGGTGTCCTTCTATTCAATGGGACTGGCTGAAAAGCTCTCCGAAATCGAGCCATTCAAGACCACCTTCCTGGTCGGCGCATGGAACCGCACCTGGCCCTTCTTCACCTTCTGGGCCGTTCTGATGGTCGCATCGGCATTCTTCGAGCGCCCATTCTGCAAGTATCTGTGCCCGCTCGGCGCGGCCCTGGCAATCCCCTCCACGTTCCGCTGGTGGGGCCTCAAGCGCAAGCAGGAATGCGGTCCTTGCGCTGCATGTGCCGTCGGCTGCGGCTCGCAGGCCATTGACCAGGCCGGTCGCATTGACCAGCGTGAATGCCTGCTGTGCCTGGACTGCCAGGTGCTGTACTACGATGACCACGCGTGCCCGCCGTTGGCACAGGAACGCAAGCGCCGCACCAAGGCCGGGGAAGCGCTGACCCCGATCGGCCCGGACGGCTATTTCATTCCCATCGTACCGGCCGCCGCAGCCGCTACGCCTGCTTCTACGGAACGGCAAAGCCTGCCCGCCTTCATCGGACAGGAGTTCTTCGACCATCTGTTCCCCTGGAGCCGCAAGGCATTGCAGCAACCGCGCCTGTTGCAGGCGCTCAGCCTCGCCCTGGCTGTTCTGGTGGCTTGGGTCTGGCTACTTGGTGCCGTCGGCAGTATCGGCCCTGGCATTGTGCTGGGCTGGTGGCTGGCGTGGAGCGTATATGAACTGGTGGTTCGCATGCGCTGCAAACCATACGTCAAGGAAGGTCCATGGTGGGGACGTGAACTGCGTCCGGCATCCTGGGCTGACATGGCTTCCTACGTGGCGTTCAAGAACCTGCTGATCGCCGCCGCCTTGTTCCTGGCGATGAAAAGCGTGGGCGTACTGGACTTCCTGCAAGGCTTGCCGTCGCTGCAATGGTTGTACTAGCCCGTCGTCGGACTTTATCCACCACCAAGATAAAGTCCGACGCCTGTTTTCCCCTGTTTGCGGCATGGCTTTTCATGCTGGCTTCCGCCAGCGGGTGGGCCGGCGAACTGACGGTGCACGCAGGACAATCCATCGCCGCAGCCATCGCACAAGCCGCACCCGGCGATGTGATCCGGATCGAGAAGGGTTACTACCGGGAGCAGTTGCTGATTGACAAGCCCCTGACCCTGATTGGGATCAACCGGCCTACGATCAGCGGTGATTTCAAAGGCGATACGATCCGGGTCACCGCCGAGGATGTGACCATCGATGGACTGATCGTGCGCGATTCGGGGGATGACCTGGAGGCTCAGAATTCCGGCATTTTCATCCGGCCGCGCGCGCATCGTGCAATCGTTCGCAACTGCGACCTGACCTACAATCTGTTTGGAATCTATATTCAAACGGTCAAAAAAGTCGAGATCCGCAACAATGTCATCACCGGCAAGCGTGACTACAAATCGCCCCGGCGCGGCAACGGTATCCAGCTCTACAATTCCCAAGAAGCGCAGATCATCGGCAACAATATCAGCTTCGTGCGCGACGGCATCTACGTGGACGTATCGCACCACGCAGTGTTCCGCAACAATCGCATCCACCATGTACGTTACGGCACCCATTACATGAACTCCCACAACAACACGTGGGAAGGCAATGATTCGTACCATAACCGCGGCGGCCTCGCCCTGATGATGACGCGCAACCAGGTGGTTCGTAACAATCGCGCATGGGGCAACTCGGACCACGGCATCATGCTGCGCACCATCCAGGACTCCGTCATCGAGGGTAATATCGTCGCCGGCAATGAGCGCGGCTTCTTCATCTACGATGCCGAGTACAACACCCTGCGTAACAACCTGGTGGTGGACAACACCGTAGGCATACACCTGGCGGCAGGTTCATATCGCAACCAGGTCGAAGGCAATGACTTCATTTCCAACCGCACCCAGATCAAGTACGTGGCCAGCGGAGATGTGATTTGGGGGGCTGACAGGGGCAACTACTGGAGCAATTATGTGGGCTGGGATCGCAATGGCGACGGCATCGGTGACGTGCAGTACGAGGCCAACGACCTGGTCGACCGCCTGTCCTGGCAACACCCGATGATGAAGCTGCTGCTCGCCAGTCCGGCGGTGCAGACACTGCGACTGGTGAGCCAGCAGTTCCCGCTGCTGCGCGCACCGAGTGTTGTCGATCCCAAGCCCCATATGCAGCCGCACAAACCTGACTGGAGCCAATGGCGTGGCCGTTATTTCCACTATGCAAACTGATACGAATACAGATACGGCGGTGATCGTCGCGCGCGGGGTGCACAAGCACTACGGACCGATTCATGCGGTCGATGGGGTCGACCTCGACATTCGCACCGGTGAACTGTTCGGCCTGATCGGCCACAACGGTGCCGGCAAGAGCACGATGTTCAAGATGATGCTTGGCCTGATCCCCGTCACTGCAGGCGAAATCCGCATCGACGGCGCGCAGGTGAGCGGTGGCAATTTTCGCGCCGTGCGGCGCACGATCGGCTATCTGCCGGAAAATGTCGTGCTCTACGACAACCTGACCGGTCTCGAGACGCTGCACTTCTTCTCGCGCCTGAAAGGCGCGTCGCCCGCAGAATGCGGCCCGGCACTTGAACGCGTCGGTCTGGCGCATGCGGCAAAACGACGGGTCCGCGAATACTCCAAGGGCATGCGCCAACGCCTCGGCTTTGCCCAGGCCCTGCTCGGCAAACCGCGCATTCTGTTTCTCGATGAGCCCACCACCGGTCTGGATCCGGAAGCCATTCGCAGCTTCTATGCGATTCTCCGTCAACTGCGGAGTGAAGGCGTGACGATGGTAATCACCTCCCACATCCTCGCCGAAATCCAGGAGCGGGTAGATCGCCTGGCCATCATGACCGCCGGCAAGATACAGGCTTGCGGCACGGTGCAGGCCCTGCGCGAACAGATGGACCTGCCGCTGTGGTTCACCGTGCGTGTTGCACGTGAGGATTTCGAGGCCGTGCGCGCGGCCCTCGGCCACCTGCCGGTGGGCGCGATCGAGGCGCACGATGACCATGTGACGGTGCAATGCCGACGTGAAGTCAAAATGGCGGTGATCGAAGCACTGGCCACGTTGAATGGCCGGGTACGCGATCTGACAGTGCGTGAACCCTCGCTCGAAGACGTATTCTTCGGCTTTTCGGATTAAG
>CAYGMS010000025.1:0-14207 GCA_964350905.1 uncultured Thiobacillus sp.
CTGGCTGTCGCACAGCACAACGCCGACCAACTTCAAGCCCAGGTGGAATTTTTGTCCAGCGACTGGTTCAGCGCACTCACCGGTCGGCATTTCGACCTCATCGTCGGCAACCCGCCTTATATCGCTGCTGCCGACCCGCATCTTGCGCGCGGCGATGTTCGCTTTGAACCTATGAGCGCGCTGGCATCCGGCCAGGACGGCTTCGATGACCTGCGCCACCTGATCCAGGCTGCCAGCGCGCACCTCAAGCCTGGCGGCACCCTGCTGCTGGAGCATGGCTACGATCAGGCCGAAGCCGTGCGAAGTCTGCTGCACACCCATCTTTTTCAGACTCCACGAAGCTGGCCTGATCTGGCAGGCATTCTTCGCGTGAGTGGCGGAAAACTGTCGGAATAATTTACACTCCAGTCCATGGTCACCTAAGGTCACATCGCCAACTCCGCTTTGCAATGGCCATTCAGCACAGTTCACGGTGTATTGGCGCGATTCTTGCTGTGATTATTCGTACTCTATCCAAATTATTGTCGAGGCCCGCCATGTCTGACCGCACACCCGATACTCAAGACACTCCGCCGGAAACCACACAAAACGGCGAGGTCAACACCTCCCGCCGTAAACTGGCTGGTGCCGCACTGGGTGTATCGGCGGTTTTCACCCTCGCAAGCCGCCCGGTGTGGGCCAATCAGTGCACCATCTCCGGCATGGCTTCCGGCAACCTGTCGGCGCCCAAAGGGCCCGCATGTGCCGGATGTACCCCGGGATACTGGAAACAGCCTCAGCACCTGGATTCCTGGCGGGCAACCGGATTCCAGACCAGCGATAAATTCAACACGGTTTTCGGGGTCACCCAATACAAAAAAAATGACGGCACACCATATACCCTGCTGGAAGTCCTGCGGGACCTGAACGGCAAGGGCGACCCGATCTCAACCAATCTGGGATTCCATGCAGTGGCTGCACTGCTCAATGCCGCCCACCCCGACGTCAACTACGGCTACACATCCGGCGAAATCATCTCCCTGTTCCGAAACAACCTGCATCGGGCGGCGGATCTGAAGGATTCCCTTGAAAAGCTGAATGAGCGCGGCTGCCCGCTCAACTGAGGCCAATGACACGCGCTTCACCCGAACCAACACGCCTGTTGAAAAGCTGGGGAGATGAAGCCGTCATCTACGACACTGCTTCCGGCGACACCCACTACCTCAAGCCGCTAACGCTGGCGCTGTATCAAACCTGTCGCGAGCATCCCGGATATACTGTGGATGAGTTCGTGACAGCACTGGCAACCCGCCTCGGCCTCGCCGATACCCCCCAATTCCATGAACTGGCTGAAGACACACTGGACAGCCTGCATAAAATTGGACTGTTGGGCACCCCATGAAATTGCTGCAACTCCCACCCACCGAATTGCGCCGGCAACTGGCTGGCGAGGGCATCTGGATGCGCACCGGGCCCTTCTCGCTCAAGGTGCAATCACGTTTTCCCTATGTGGCAGAAGGCCTGGCTGAACTCTACGGTCAGTTCGAGGTGCGCAGTACGCACGAGGCCTTTGCTGATTTTCATGTCTCCGTCAATGCGCCGGCCAGTCTGCGCCGCTGGTTGCGTCCCCAGGCGGCATTTTCATTTGACGGCATGCAGCCCTTCAAACCCTTGCCACGCGACCAGGCGTTTCCGATGCTGGAATGGGGTCTCAACTGGTGCGTCTCGACCCAGGCTCACCAGTACCTCATTATCCATGCCGCCGTGGTCGAGAAAAATGGTTTGGCGGCCATTTTGCCGGCCCCTCCCGGATCAGGAAAAAGCACGCTGACGGCGGGGCTGGTGTTGTCAGGATGGCGCCTGCTATCCGATGAACTGACCCTGATCGATCGCAAATCAGGTCAGCTTCAGCCCCTGCCGCGCCCGGTCAGCCTGAAGAACCAGTCGATCGATGTCATTCGCCAGTTCAACCCGGATGTCTATATCAACCGCGCTTCGCACGACACCATCAAAGGTACCGTGGCCCACATGCGCCCCCCGCGTGACAGCGTGCTGCGCCAGCATGAGACGGCTCGCCCGGGCTGGGTCATTTTCCCCAAATGGGAAGCAGGTGCCGCCACCCGCCTGACGCCGCGTTCAAAAGCCCAGACCTTCATGTTTCTGGCGCAAAACGCATTCAACTACAGTCATCTGGGCGCAGATGGCTTTCGCGTCGGTTCCGCGCTGGTGGATCAAACTGCCTGCTACGATTTCCGCTACAGTCAGTTGCCTGAGGCCATTGCCGCTTTTGACCACTTGGCCGACACGATTAAACCGGCCTGATCGATGCATTTATCCCGCGATTTACTGGCGCGTACCCTACGCACCCCCGACACCGTCACCCGCTTTTCCATGAGTGAATGGGATATTCTGGTACGGCAGGCACGGGCGGCGGGTCTGCTGGCGCGGCTGGCTTCTCTGTTTCGCCGGCACGAACTGGCAGCTGCCATCCCGGTAGCCGCCCAATGGCACTTTGATGCAGCTGAAACGCTCGCGGACAAGCAGCAAACCGCCGTACGCTGGGAACTGCAACAGCTCCGTGCCGCCCTCGCCGATCTTGACAGTCCCCTTGTGGTACTCAAGGGAGCCGCTTATGTTGCCGCCAACCTGCCTGCCGCTGAAGGCCGGCTGTTCAATGACATCGATATCCTGGTGCCACGCGAACAACTGCCGCGCGCCGAGTCATCGCTCATGCTGGCGGGCTGGCATGCCACCGGCTTGTCCGAATACGACAAGCGCTATTACCGCCGCTGGATGCACGAGCTGCCACCGATGCAGCATATCGAGCGCGACACCGTGGTTGACGTGCATCACGCAATCCTGCCCGACACCGCGCGCTATCACCCGGATTCAGCCAAGCTGCGCAGCCGTGCCATCGAAATCAAAGACCTGCCCGGCGTCTATGTACTGGCGGCGGAAGACCGCATCCTGCACTCCGCCACACATCTATTCCACGACGGCGAGTTGCCGCATGGACTACGCGACCTGACCGACCTTGACCTCCTGCTGCGTGATGCCATTGCTGCGGATCCCGATTTCTGGACCCGTTTGACGGCTCGCGCCGACGAACTGCAACTCAGTCGCCCGTTGTTCTATGCCCTGCGTTATCTCGGCTATTTTCTCGACACGCCCGTCCCGGACAGCGTGAACCTCACCCTGTCAGACAGCGCCCCCAATCGCGTCATACTGTTTCTGATGGACAGTATCTTCACCCGTGTCCTAGCGCCCACCCATGACAGCTGTGCCGATGGCTTCACATCCAGCGCCCGCCTGGCTGCTTTTATCCGTGCCCACTGGCTGCGCATGCCCGCGCATTTGCTCATTCCACACCTGTTCCACAAAGCTTTTATCAGCCCCTATCTGGACAACAGCACGCCAAAAACGGCTTGACGACCGCTGCTTCGCGCGTATAATTCCCGAGTGTTCTACTCAAGTATTCTTCAGGAGCCCGCAAATGACCCCACTCGACCGCATCCGTGACCAAGTCACCACCAACAACATCGTGCTGTACATGAAAGGCACGCCCCAGTTTCCGCAGTGCGGATTTTCATCGCGCGCCGCCCAGGTACTACAGGCGTGTGGCGCAAAGGATTTTCTGGCCGTGAACGTGCTGGCCGATCCGGAAATTTTTGAGAATCTGAAGCACTATGCCAACTGGCCGACCTTCCCGCAGCTCTATGTCAAGGGTGAGTTGATCGGTGGTTCTGACATCATGATCGAGATGTATCAGAAAGGCGAAATGCAGAAACTGCTGGAAGAATCCCAGGCAGCCTGATCCTTCGTCGCAGTACCCGCAATGAATAAAGCCGACTTCGTGTCGGCTTTATTCATTGCACGCTCGCATCACACTGACGTCATGCAGAATCACCCTGATCGTCATCGTCCATTCCCAGTTCATGGATTTTGCGCGTCAAGGTATTCCGCCCCCAGCCCAGCAAGTGGGACGCTTCAATACGCCGCCCGCCCGTGTGGCGCAATGCCACTTCGATCAAGGTTTTTTCATAGTCCTGGGTCAATTCCCCGAGAATGGCCGCATCCCCCCGCGCCAAGCGGGCACTGGCCTCGGCAGCCAGCCCCTGCAGCCAGTCATCCCCCGTTTGCGCGACTGCCCCCTGCATCAAGTCGGCCGGCAAGTCCCCCGTTTCAACCACCTGGCCGGGGGCCATCACCGTCAGATAATGGCTGACATTTTCCAGCTGGCGCACGTTGCCGCTCCACGGCAGATTGACCAGTGTCTTGAGCGCAGAATCCGACACACCCTTGGTTTCCATCCCCAGTTCACGCGCGCTTTTCTGCATGAAATGACGCACCAGCAAAGGAATATCCTCGCGCCGCTCGCGCAAGGCCGGCAGACGCAAACGAATCACGTTCAAGCGATGAAACAGGTCTTCGCGGAACAGGTTCTCGCGTACCCGCTCCTCCAGATTCTGGTGCGTAGCCGCAATCACCCGCACATTGACCTTCATCGGCGTATGTCCGCCTACCCGATAAAACTGGCCGTCGGACAACACCCGCAACAAACGGGTTTGAAGCTCAGCGGGCATATCGCCGATTTCATCCAGAAATAGTGTGCCGCCGTCAGCCTGCTCGAAACGTCCGCGCCGCTGTGCGGCAGCACCAGTGAAGGCGCCGCGTTCATGGCCGAAGAGTTCGGACTCCAGCAAGTCCCGGGGAATGGCCGCAGTATTCAACGCGATGAACGGCCCAGTTGCACGCGGGCTGTGCCGGTGCAATGCCCGTGCGACCAGTTCCTTGCCGCTACCCGACTCACCGGTGATCAACACCGTGGCGTGCGATTGCGCCAGTCGGCCAATGGCACGAAACACTTCCTGCATCGCCGGCGCCTGTCCGAGAATTTCCGGCACCGGTGCATCACTCGTGACGGGCACATCCCGGCTGGCGTTTTCCGCCAGCGCACGGCGCACCAGTTCCAGCGCCTGATCGACATCAAACGGCTTCGGTAAATATTCGAATGCTCCCCCCTGGAATGCTGCGACCGCACTGTCCAGATCGGAATACGCCGTCATGATGATGACGGGCACGTTGGGCAAACGCTCTTTCAGCGACTGCAACAACTCCAGGCCGCTTACCCCCGGCATGCGGATATCGGACAGTACGGTGCGGGGTTCGCTCCGCTCCAGTTCACGCAGCGCATCGGTGGCCGTACTGAAGGTCATGCACGGGATATCTTCACGCAGCAGCGCTTTTTCAAACACCCAGCGTATGGAACGGTCGTCGTCAATAATCCAGACACAATTTGATGCGGACATGGTTTTCAGACAGTAAACGGAAGAAAAATTGAAAAAACAGTATGGCCGGGGCGACTCTCGCATTCGATGGTGCCATGGTTTTGCGCCACCAGCGTTTGTGCCACGGCCAGCCCCAAACCACTGCCCCCTTCGCGGCCCGATACCAGCGGGTAGAAAATCTGCTCGCGAATATCGTCTGGCACGCCCGGGCCGTTGTCGATAATCTCGACGCGCATGCCCAGGCGGTAGCGACGACTTTCAAGCGTGATCTGTCGCGCCACCCGCGTTTTAAAAATGATCTCGCCCTGACCATGCCCATGCCCGTTACCGTGCATTGCCTGTACTGCGTTGCGCGCGATGTTGAGCGTGGATTGAATCAATTGTTCGGCATCGGCGCGGATTTCCGGCAGGCTGAGGTCGTAATCGCGACTGAGCGTCACACTCGGTGTTTCAGCCAGAATCAGGCTGCGCACACGTTCCAGAACCTCATGGATATTTACCGCACCAAAATGAGGCGTACGGTGCGGGGTCAGCAGGCGCTCCATCAATGACTGCAAGCGATCGGACTCCTTGATGATGACCTGCGTGTATTCACGCAAGGACTCACGCGGCAGCTCGTGCTCCAGCAATTGAGCCGCACCCCGGATACCGCCCAGCGGATTCTTGATTTCGTGTGCGAGGTTGCGCAGCAGTTCACGGTTCGCTTCCTGCTGCAAACGGGTCTGCTCCAGACGGGCGATCCGCAAATGCGGATCCACCGCGCGCATTTCAATCAACACAGCACCCGGTGGCTTTTCCAGGGGCGAAACACTGCATCCGACCCGGGTGGGGAGATGCCCGCTCACCGAGACATCAATTTCATACTCAATCACGGTTTCCTGCTCGTTACGTGCCGTTTGTACGGCTTGCAAGAACTCCAGGCTGTGCTCAAACAATTGTTCAGCCCCATTCCCGATCAGCAATGCACCAGACATGCCGAGCAAGGTTTCAGCCGCCGGGTTCACGTAGCGAATACGATTGTCCGCATCCAATACCATTGCCCCCGTGGACAAACAGTCGAGGTCGAAAGAATCAGTGGGAGTAGAAGACACCATGCTCATGCATCCAATAGAAGCACTGATTGTGCCAGAGCGTGGTTGTTGCAGGCTGGTCGCCGATTTAACCGTTTATTTCAGGTTGGCCAGTTCGCGTTGAATCGACGAGACATTCTGATCATGCTGCTGCACCGTGGCCTGCAGTTTCTTGACGCGATTCAGGTAGGTTGAATCCGTTGCACGTTCGCCCGGTTGCAAGCGTTCTCCCAGCGCCAACTGACGCCGTGCCTCGTCGGCATTGCGGCGCTCACCGTTGATTTCATCCTGCAACACCTGACGTCGCACATCATCACGACGCTTTTGCGTACCGGCATCGATACGCGGGAAATCCATTGGACTCGGATTGTAAGATGCGCGTCGTGGCGTTTTGCTGCTGCCCGGAAGCGGCGTAGGCGCGCCTGGCAGATCAATACGCTTGGCCCCCTTCCTGTAGACGTCGGTAAACGTCACCTGACCATTTTCATCGACGTACTTATAGATTTCGGCCTGCGCAGGGGCGGCCAGAATCAGGCACAACAAGAAGGAAAAGCGAACGGTTTGCATAGGTCTGAGTGTAGCGTACCCCCTTGGTAACGGCCAAAATCCCGCAATCTTGAACCTGCTCAAAGCCGCAGCCGCACGAGCCAACGCCTGGGCTACGCTAATAAAAAAGGACGGCCGGAGCCGTCCTTTCTGCCGAGATCGAAATCGATTACAGCGAGTAGTACATTGCAAATTCGACCGGGTGCGTGGTCATGCGGAACTTGGTGACATCTTCCATCTTCAGCGTGATGTAAGCGTCGATCATGTCATTGGTGAACACACCACCACGCGTCAGGAACTCGCGATCCTTGTCGAGTTCGTCCAGCGCCATTTCCAGGCTGTGGCAAACCTTCGGCACTTTTGCATCTTCTTCCGGCGGCAGGTCGTACAGATCCTTGTCGGACGGATCGCCCGGGTGGATCTTGTTCTGAATGCCATCCAGGCCCGCCATCATCAGCGCAGTAAAGCACAGGTAAGGGTTGGCCATCGGATCGGGAAAACGCATTTCGACGCGGCGTGCTTTTTCGCTGGCTGCAATCGGAATACGAATCGAAGCCGAACGGTTGCGGGCCGAGTAGGCCAGCATCACGGGCGCTTCAAAACCGGGGACCAGACGCTTGTAGGAGTTGGTCGACGGGTTGGTGATCGCGTTCAGTGCCTTGGCATGCTTGATGATGCCGCCAATGAAAAACAGGCTCATCTCGGACAGGCCGGCGTAACCATTGCCGGCGAACAGGTTCTTGCCGTCTTTCCACAGCGACATGTGTACATGCATGCCGGAACCGTTGTCACCAACGATGGGCTTGGGCATGAAGGTCGCGGTCTTGCCGTAGGCGTGGGCGACGTTATGCACGATGTACTTCAGCATCTGCGTCCAGTCGGCGCGCTTGGTCAGGGTGCTGAACTGGGTACCGATTTCGCACTGGCCGGCGGTCGCCACTTCATGGTGGAACACTTCAACCGGGACGCCGGCTTCTTCCAGCGCCATCACCATGGCGGCACGGATGTCCTGCAGGCTGTCGACCGGGGGTACGGGGAAGTAGCCGCCCTTGACGCCGGGACGGTGGCCGGTGTTGCCGTTCTCGAACTTCTCGGCCGACGACCAGGAAGCTTCCTCGGAATTGATCTGTACGCCGCAACCCGACAGGTTGTCGTGCCAAGTGATGGAGTCGAAAATGAAGAACTCGGGCTCGGGACCGAAATAAGCGGTATCGGCGATGCCGGTGGACTTCAGATAGGCTTCAGCGCGGTGCGCGACCGAACGCGGATCACGCTCATAACCCTTGCCATCGGACGGCTCGATCACGTCACAGGTCAGGATCAGGGTGGGTTCGTCAAAGAAGGGGTCCAGCCAGGCTGAATCGGGATCCGGCTTCAGCAGCATGTCGGAAGCCTGAATGCCCTTCCAGCCGGCAATCGACGAGCCATCAAACGGGTGGCCATCTTCAAACCAGTCTTCGTTCACAAAGCGGGAAGGAATCGACACGTGCTGTTCCTTGCCGCGGGTATCGGTAAAACGCAGATCGACGAACTTGATTTCGTCGTCCTTGATCATCTTGATCACATCGGCCACGGCCATGCTGAATCTCCTCAAACTAAATAATGGAATGAATTTACGAAGTTGCGTATTGCACGAGTTGGGCGCATAAATAAAGCCACACCAGTGCTGTTAGCAGCAACCGTGCCATGCGAGATATCGAGCCTCAAGCATTGTGCCATAAGGCTTGTTGCGGGTGATAGTGCGCTATCGGGTTTCCATAAGGCACCAATTTGATGCTTCAAGATGAGCGAATGCACCATTTTGGTGCGAATTGCATCGAGCGGTGGGTTTCGTATACTGAATCAACGTTAAGAGGAGTCCACATGGGTCGTATCACCGAACTGCTCGACGCCGCCCACGCTCGCAGCCAGACCCAGTCCTGGCCGTATGCCGGCGCGCTGTTGCCGCATGAAGCACATGAATTGTTGCAGCTTGCCCCCGGCGCCCGCCTGGTCGACGTACGTTCGCGCGCCGAGCTCGAACTCAATGGCGTCCTCCCTGATACCGTGCACGTTGAGTGGCAATCGTGGCCGGGATGGGTGCTCAATCCGCATTTCCTCACCCAGCTTGCCCAGGCAACCGATCCGGAATCGCTGCTGATTTTTATCTGTCGCAATGGCCCTCGATCGCATCGGGCCGCCGCCGCCTGCTCCGAAGCCGGGCGCGGCAGTTGCTACAACGTGCTGGAAGGCATCGAAGGCGATCTCAACAAGGCCACCGGCCACCGCAACGAGCTTAACGGCTGGAAGCAGCGCGGCCTGCCCTGGTCGCAAAGCTGATATTCCATCGCTCCATTTATATAAGAGCTCCATAGCCGTGGCCTCCACGGCTTTTTTCATGGCGTGCCGGCCCTCGGTTAGAATGCGCCCGATTCCGAGCGCTTATCCATGACCGACCGTTACGCCGTATTCGGGCACCCGATTGCCCACTCCAAATCTCCGCAGATCCATGCCGCGTTTGCCCGCCAGACCGGGCAGGACATGACGTATGAAGCCATCCTCGCGCCACTCGACGGCTTTGCCGACAGCATCGCGCAATTTGCCGCGGCAGGCGGACGCGGTGCCAACGTCACCGTGCCGTTCAAGGTAGAGGCTTATAAGCTGGCCAGGCGCCTGAGTCCACGCGCGCAGCGCGCCGGTGCGGTCAACACGCTCAGCTTCGATGCGGATGGCATCCTCGGCGACAACACCGACGGTGCCGGGGTGGTGGCGGATCTCACCCGCAACCTGAACCGTACACTTGCTGGCAAGCGCATTCTGCTGCTCGGTGCGGGCGGCGCGGCGCGTGGCGTGATCGGACCGCTGCTGGAACTGCAGCCTGCCACACTGGTGATCGCCAACCGCACGGTCAGCCGTGCGCAGGAACTGGCTGATCTGTTCGGCCACGGCGTCACGGCTTGCAGTTTCGACGCGGCCAACACGCCCTTCGATCTCGTCATCAACGCCACCGCCGCCAGCCTGGCAGGCGAACTGCCGCCGCTCTCAGCCAGCATATTCAACACCACCACCCTTGCCTACGACATGATGTACGGACGCGACACGCCCTTCCTCAGCTTCGCCCGCACACACGGTGCCGCCACCGCCGATGGCCTGGGCATGCTGGTCGAACAAGCCGCCGAAGCGTTTTTCGTGTGGCGCGGTGTACGGCCTGACACCGCCGCCGTCATTGCAAGCCTGCGCGCGGCATGATGAAGAAACTGCTTGGCTGGCTGGGCAAGGCCGTTGCGGCGACGGTCGCGCTGGTGCTGCTGTATCAGCTATGGATCTTTGCGCATGTATTGTGGTGGATCGATCACAATCCCAGATCCACCGCCTTCATGGCCGCCGGACTGGAACGCCAGCAGGAGAAAAAACCCGACGCCGAACTGCGCCACAAATGGGTGCCGTACGATCGTATCTCCATCAACCTGAAGCGCGCCATCGTCGCCGCTGAAGACGGCAAATTTCTCACGCACGAAGGCTTCGACGTCGAGGGCATCCAGAACGCAGTCAAAAAGAACCTGAAAAAAGGCAAGCTCGTTGCCGGCGGCTCCACCATCAGCCAGCAGCTCGCCAAGAACCTGTTCCTGTCCGGTGATCGCAGCTTCATCCGTAAAGGTCAGGAAGCCATCATCACGCTGATGATCGAAGCCACCTGGAGCAAGCGCCGTATTCTTGAGGTGTATCTCAACGTCATCGAATGGGGCAACGGCATCTACGGCGCCGAAGCCGCCGCCCGCCGTTACTACAAAACCTCCGCTGCCAATCTCAGCCGCGACCAGGCCGCCCGCATGGCTGCCATGGTGCCCAACCCGCGCTGGTACGAAAACAACCGCAGTTCGCGTGCCTATCAGCGCCGCGTCGCGGTGATCAAGCGCTATATGGGGTATGCACAGGTGCCGCGTTAACACAACGCTCACGCGTTCTCAAGGCGTAGCGCGTTACAATCGCGGGGCTTTTTCTCTTTAGCCTCCCATGACCGATTCCCTCGAAAACCAGTCGCAAGACAATCTGGAAAACAGCCTGGAACAGATCCAGACGCTGCTCGCCAAGATGCGGCAGGTGGAGGAGCACGTCCACCGGCAAGGCGGGATGCGGGAGGACCTGACCGACAGCCGTGAACATGCGCAATACCTGACTGAATTGCAGGGGCGGCTGAATGACCTGCATCCGGCCGACATCGCCTACATTCTGGAAGCCTTGCCACTGAACGAGCGGCGGCTGGTGTGGAATCTGGTTGATGCCGAACAAAACGGTGAGATTCTGCTGGAAGTGTCGGATTCGGTTCGCGAATCGCTGATCGAGGCCATGAACAATGCGGAACTGCTGGCCGCCGCCGGGTCACTCGATACTGACGAAATCGCAGACATCGCAGCCGACCTCCCGCACGACGTCATCACCGAACTGCTAACCACGCTGGATGCGCAAAAACGCGCACACCTGCAGTCGGCGCTGGCCTATCCGGAAGATACGGTGGGCGCGCTGATGGATTTCGAAATGGTGACCATCCGTGCCGACGTCACGCTGGAAGTGGCGCTACGCTATCTGCGCCGTCTGGGCGAACTGCCTGACCAGCTCGACAAGCTGTTTGTGGTGGATCGTAACGACGCGATCATCGGCGTGCTGCCGCTGAAACGCCTGCTGACCACCGACCCCGAAGCCTCGGTGGCGGCGATCATGGTCGAGGACTTCGTCAAGTTTCATCCTGAAGACGAAGCGGACGAAGCCTCACAGGCGTTCGAACGCTACGACCTGGTGACGGCTCCGGTGGTGGATGCGCAGGGCCGCCTGATGGGCCGAGTGACGGTGGATGCGATCGTCGACTTCATCCGCGAATCGGCCGACGCCGACATGCTGTCGATGGCCGGCCTACGAGAAGAAGAAGATTTGTTTTCATCCGTATGGCACGCGGCCAAGAACCGCTGGATGTGGCTGGCGGTGAACTTGTGCACCGCCTTCATCGCCTCACGCGTGATCGGCACCTTCGAAGGCAGCATCGAAAAACTCGCTGCCCTGGCGGCACTGATGCCGATCATCGCCAGTATTGGCGGCAATACCGGCAACCAGACCATTACGCTGATCATTCGCGGGCTGGCGCTGGGTCATATCACCACAGCCAACGCGCGTCGCCTCGTCGTCAAGGAAATCAGTGTCGCCCTGTTGAACGGTCTGACGTGGGGCTCGGTGGTCGGTGTCTTTGCCTGGCTGCTGTATGACTACCCGGCGCTGGGTGGGGTGATGGCGCTGGCGATGCTGCTGAACCTGCTGGTAGCAGCCTTGGCGGGCATCTTCATTCCGATGGCGCTGGAACGCATGAACCGTGACCCGGCCATCGGCGCATCCGTGCTGCTCACCTTTATCACCGACAGCATGGGTTTCTTCATCTTTCTCGGCCTGGCCACCGTTCTGCTGCTATGAAGCCGAACCGTCCCCATTCTGAAGGGCACAACAGCCGCGCCCTGTATGGCCGCCTGCTGGGTTACGTCAAACCCTACTGGCGCATGTTTGCGCTGTCCCTCTTCGCGCTGATACTCACCGCTGCCACCGAACCGATGCTGCCAGCATTGTTCAAACCGCTGCTGGACGAGGGCTTTGTCGCCAAGGACCAGGACTTCATCCGTTGGATTCCGATCCTGCTGCTGGCGCTGTTTCTGGTACGCGGCATCACCAGTTTTGTCAGTACCTACTGCATGGCGTGGGTGGGCAGCCGTCTGGTGATGGACTTGCGCGCTGCGATGTTCGACAAGCTGATGACGCTGCCGACACGTTACTTTGACCAGAATCCAAGCGGCCAGCTGATCGCGCATCTGGCCTTCAACGTCACCCAGGTGACACAGTCAGCCACCAGTTCGCTCACCACGCTGGTGCGCGACACCGTGACGGTGCTGGGCTTGCTTGGCTATCTGCTGTGGCTGAACTGGCAACTGACCCTGATCGTGTTTGCGCTGGTGCCGCTGACGCTGTGGATCGTGCGGATTGCCAGCACGCGATTGCGCGGACTGTCGCGCAAGGCGCAACAGAATATCGGTGATCTCACCCAGGTGGTTGACGAGGCCGTAGGCGGACACCGCGTGGTCAAGCTGTTTGGTGGCGAAGAATACGAGCAAACCCGCTTCCGCCAGGCGGCCAACCTGGCACGCTTGTACGAGATGAAGCGTGTCGCGGCCAACGCCGTGTACGAACCCGTGATTCAGTTCATTGCCGCCATTGCACTGGCCGCCATCGTCTACATTGCCGCCGGTCAGGCCTCCAGCAACACCACCACCGTGGGCGGATTTGTTTCCTTCTTCATGGCCATGCTGTTGCTGTTTGCACCGCTCAAACGGCTGACCGCGGTCAACGATCAGATGCAGCGCGGACTCGCCGCCTCCGAAACCATCTTCGCCATGCTCGACCAGGATGCCGAGCGCGACAGTGGCACCCGCACGCTCGACCGCATCGAGGGCCGGCTTTCTTTCCGTGACGTATCGCTCACCTACCCGGGCAAAACCCTGCCGGCGCTTCACCACATCACACTCGATATTGCACCGGGTGAAACCGTGGCACTGGTTGGCGCCTCTGGCTCGGGCAAGACCACGCTGGCAAACCTGATGCCGCGTTTCTACGATCCGGACTCCGGTTCGATCGAGCTCGACGGCATCGACATTCGTGATATTCGCCTACAGAACCTGCGCAACCACATCGCGCTAGTGTCGCAGGATGTGGTGCTGTTCAACGATACGCTGGGCCACAACATTGCCTATGGCAACAAGCGCGATGCCACCGTCGATGAAATCCGCGATGCCTGCATCGCCGCCCACGCCTGGGAATTCATCCAGGCCATGCCCGACGGCCTGGACACGCTTATTGGCGAAAATGGCATGCGGCTTTCCGGTGGCCAGCGCCAGCGCATTGCCATCGCCCGCGCCATCCTGAAAAACGCCCCCTTGCTGATCCTCGATGAGGCCACCTCGGCGCTCGACAATGAGTCGGAGCGTCATGTACAGGCTGCGCTCGATACGTTGATTACCAACCGCACCACGCTGGTCGTCGCGCACCGGCTTTCCACAATCGAACGTGCGAACCGCATCGTCGTGCTGGAAGGCGGACGCATCGTCGAGATCGGCAGCCATGCCGACCTGATCGCCAGACAGGGGCGCTACGCACAACTGCACGCACTCCAGTTTTCCCTATGAATACGACAACGATGACGACAGGCTGGGTCAAACCTTCGCGCTCACTGGTAACCGATGCCGGGCGCGCCATCGGCGACTACCGCATGATTCGCGATGGCGACCGCATCCTGCTCGGCTTGTCGGGCGGCAAG
>CAYGMS010000026.1:0-14176 GCA_964350905.1 uncultured Thiobacillus sp.
TGGGAACCGCATGAGCTGTATGTTGCCGCGCATTATTTTGACGGCGAGGCACGTACGCTGGGCGGCTTCCATCAGGACCACTCTCTAGTCACGCTCGGACTGCGCACCAGGTTCTGACCGGGTCCCACTCATGCAGAGGCTGAAATCCTGGCTCAGCGGCGATCGCATCCCCATGCTGTCGCCGTGGCTGGCGCTGTTCATCCTGCTCGGTCTGCAACTGGCCGCCTTGCCTTTTGTTTTCAAGATTCATTTCAACAACTCGGGCGACATCTACTCCCCGCCCGATGCGCCCATCATCCAGTTGCGTGAATCCTTATTTCGCGAGTTTCCCACCGATGACGCACTGATCGCCCTGTTCGAAGGCGATCACCTGTTCAGTCCGGATTTTCTGGCTGCGCTGCACCGGGTCGTCCAGAAAATGGAGCAGCACCCCTCGGTCGACCGGGTGCTGACGCTGACCACGGTAGAACACATCGACGCCACCGATGATGGCTTTGCCGTATCCCTACTGGTCGACCCCAAACGTCTTGATTCGCGCACGCCGGCGCAGTGGAAGCAACGTGTGCTGGGCGACACCATGGCGCCGGGCCTGATCGTCTCGCGTGACGGTCGCGCAGTGGCCCTGGTGGTACGCCCCATCATCCTGAAGGAAAGCCTTGCCCGGCGCGATATTCTGATCGCCCTTGACGCCGCCATCGCGGCCGAAAAACTGTCAGCGGTTCACACTGCCACCGCCGGCACAGTGGCACAAACCGTCGAAGAGCTCCGATCGATCTGGCGCGATAGTGCAATATTCATTCCGCTCACCGTCATCATCGGCCTCACCTTGATGTGGTGGGTCGTGGGGCGAATTCGCCCGGTTGTGGTAGGCGGACTGGCCATGGGCATGGTGGTGTCGGTCAGTGTGGCTGGACTGGTGCTGTCCGGCCAGCCCTACACGCCGATCACCGCGATGATCCCCACCCTGATGGCGGCCTACACCACGGCCACCCTGCTGCACCTGTATGCCGCCATTCAGCGCGCACGCATCGCCCTGCTGCCACGGCCCCAGCGCATCGCGCGTGCGCTGAAGGACACATTCAAGCCCGGCCTGTTCAATGTGTTGACCACCGGAGCCGGCCTGCTGAGTCTGTTGTGGGTCGATATTCCGCCCGTGCAGGCATTTGGCCTGTCCGGCGCTATCGGTACATTGATGGTGTTTCTGGTGGTGTTTATCCTGGTGCCGCCGATCCTGCTGAAATGGGACACGCCCCGGTGGCCACGCCGCAGTTCCGGTTTCTCGCATGCACGTCGCATTGCCTCTGCCGTAGCCGTGTTCAGCCTGAGGAACGCTAAAGCGGTGCTGCTCACCACGGCCTTGATGGTGGCGGCGGCCGTGCCCCTGGTGTTGCAGGTCAAAGTGGAATCCAATCTGATCGAATTTTTTGCGCCGGACCATACCATCAGCCGAAGCACCGATCGGGTGGAAAGCACGCTATCGGGCATCACCGGACTGGAAATCGTGCTCACGGGCACGGAACGCGACAGTCTGAAGGACCCCGCCCGACTGGCCCAGATCAAGGCGCTACAGACCTGGCTGGAAACGCAGCCGGAAATCGACCGCAGCTTTTCACTGGTAGATGTGATCGAGGAGATGAACCGCGCCTTCCAGGGCGAAGAACAGGGCGCAGACATCCTGCCGACAAGCCGCAAGCAGATCGAACAGCTCCTGCTCATTTATGACGGCAAGGACCTGTATGAACTGGTGAACCGGGAGTATCAGCGTAGCCGGGTCACACTCAATCTCAACGTACATGGCGCCAACGAAATCAGCCAGGTGATCGATCGCATACACGCCCACCTCGCCAGCCAGCCCATCGAAGGCATCCGGACTGAGTTTGCCGGCTTCGGCAAACTGTTCTCGGATCAGGAAGACCGTATTGTTGATGGCCAGGTTCGAAGTTTCAGCGCGGCATTCATACAAATCCTGCTGTTGATGACACTGCTGTTCCACTCGTTGCGCGGTGGACTGATCTGTCTGGTGCCGAATCTGGCCCCGCTCTTTTTCATTTTTGTCGTAATGGGTTCGACCGGAATCGCACTGGATGTGGCGACGGTGTTGATTGCGGGCGTCATCCTCGGTATTACGGTAGATGACACGATCCATCTGTATCACGGCTACCTGCACCGCATCCGCAATGGCGTCAGCCCGGTATTCGCCATCATCCGCAGCGTGGAAAGCTCCGGGCGCGCGGTAATTGCCATCTCGATCGTGCTGATTGCCCAGTTCAGCCTGCTTGGGCTGTCCGACTTCCGCCCCACGGCGCATTTCGGCATGCTGTGCGCCGTGGGACTGTTTGCGGGTCAGGTGTTTGAATTGCTGCTGATGCCTGCGCTGCTGGGTCTCAAGCTGCGCAGGCCACAGGCAGGCGTCACGGCACGGTAATTTTCAGTGCGCTGAATTCATCGTTGAATATGCCCACTTCGTCGCCCGCTGCAAACTGCCAGCCTTCCAGATGACCAAAATCAGTGCCGGAGTGGGGTTCAAGATTGAGTTTGAAACGCTTGGCAACTGACAGGGTGGGACTGCGCACGCTCAGGACAACCGTGAGATAGCGGTCACTGGTGTTCTCGATCACGGCAACCAGCCCCTTGCCCAGCATCGACGAACGGAAATTGATGACCACCGGCAACGCCGTCTTGGCAGACACCGTCGCCTGATAATCCGTTTCCTTGTAGGCGAGCTGCGCTTTCAGTTGCTCGATTTCGCGCAGGCTGGCGGTCAACTGGTTGCGGGTCTCGATCAGATAGCGCTCAGCCTGCTGGTGCGTTTCAACTTCTTTCGACAAGCGCCGTTTCACGTCGCCCAGATCGACGTTGATCATGAAGGCATACAACACCAGGCCGCACACCAGCACCAGCAGCACCGCATTCACGACCGCCGAGATGATCAGCAAACGGCGCTTCGGTTGATTCTGGGACGTGGCGTCCTTGCTGTTTCCCATGCTCATCCCGTATTCCGCATCCCTGCAGCAATGGCGTTGATCGTGCGCTTCAGCGGCGTCAGCCACAGTTCCTGTTCGGACTCCCACACGCTTCCAGAGCGGTAACGCTGCAACAAACGAACCTGGATGTGGTTGATCGGATCAATGTAGGAACGACGGCGCGAAATCGACAACATCAGCGGCTGGTTGTCCTCCAGCATGGATTCAATCTGCGCAACCTGTTTGACCCCGGCCACGGTAAGGGCATACTCGTCCGCTATCGCACGGTAGACCAGCATGGTGTCAGGGTGCTCGCACAAGCGTGCATATTCTTCGGCAATTTCCATGTCGGCCTTGGTCAGGGACATCTGCACATTGGACAGCAAACTGCGGAAGAACGACCATTCCCGACACATCGCCTGCAGATTCGCCAGGCCATTCGGCTGCTGCTCGATAAAATTCTTCAGTGCGCTACCAATGCCATACCAGGCAGGCAGCGTATGGCGCGACTGCGCCCAGCCGAACACCCAGGGAATAGCCCGGATTGACGACAGCGAACGATCAGCTTTCTTGCGGTGCGACGGACGGCTGCCGATATTCAACAGGCCGATTTCGGTGACCGGGGTACTTTCGTAGAAATAATCGATGAAGCCCGGCATCCCGATCAGCGCCCGGTAAGCTGCCTCACCTGCGGCAGCGATATCGCGCATCCAGTCGAGATAATCCTGCGGATAGCGCACCTCGCTGGAGGCAAGTGCGGTGGCGCTGGCCTTGAGCAGGCCGGTCACACCCATGCCGATTTCATAGGTGGCGGTTTCGGGTTTGCTGTATTTGTAATACAGCATCTCGCCCTGCTCGGTGAACTTGATCTCGCCATTCACCGTGCCGGGGGGCTGCGACAAAATGGCGTCATGGGTGGGGCCGCCACCGCGTCCGACCGTGCCGCCGCGGCCATGGAACAGCCGGCATTCGACGCCGTAATGCTGGGTCAGCGCGATGATGGAAAGCTGGGCCTGATACAAATTCCAGTTCGACGCCAGAATACCGCCGTCCTTGCACGAGTCCGAGTAACCGAGCATGACTTCCTGGTGGTTGCCATTGGCGGCAACCAGCGCGCGGTAGACCTTGTTCGACAACAACTGGTCAAGAACGGATTCGCTGTGCTGCAGGTCTTCCACCGTCTCGAACAGCGGTGCAACCTGGATGCGGCAGTGCCAGTCGCGCCCGTTATGGCCGCACAAGCCGACCAGCCTCGCCAGCAGCATCACTTCCATCACATGCGACGCACTGTGTGTCATCGAGATCACATAGGTGCCAAAGACTTCATCGCCCACCTCGGCCTGTAATTTGACCATGCGCCGGAACACCGCAACGACTTCACGGGCTTCGTCGTCCAGTGCGTCATCATTCACGGTTATCAGGTCAATATGACCGATCCAGGCAGCCAGCCGCTGCAGCCGTTCGGATTCGGAAGCGCCCGCATAGTCGAAATCATGATCGATCTGATGCAGCACCTCGGTAACCGCGCGCGTATGCACCGTCGATTCCTGGCGAACATCCAGTTGCAACAGATGAAAGCCGAAGCTTTCGACCAGGCGAATCAGGGCCTGCAGACGCTGCATGGCGACAATACGATCGCCATGGCTGATCAGCGAGTCGCGCACCAGATACAGGTCGTCGAGGAAAGCGGGCGCATTTTCATACGCCAGGTGCGAGATAAAACTCGGGACATCGGCCAGGCACTGGCGAACGTAGGACAGGTTGGCATCCAGTCGCGCCAGCATGATCGCCGCCATGCGGCGATAAGGCTCGCGGCTGTATATCTGCACGGCGGTACCGCGAAACACCTGCTCGCCAAATTCGGCCTCGTATTCGGACAGGCGTTCCATGAAGGCAGGTGACGGGGTGCACCAGCCACTGCTGTGCGTCAGGGTCTGCCGCAATTCCCGCACGCGCACGCGGTACTCATCGAGTGCTGCCTGCATCTGGGTGTGTACGGTCCACTCGGTGACCTCCGCCGTCACGAACGGATTGCCGTCACGATCGCCGCCGATCCACGAACCAAAGCGGATAAAGCTCGGCACCTTGACCGGCGCCACGCCGTCCGCGTTCACACCAAAATGCTTGCGCAGCGCTTTTTCGAAAAACAAATACGCTCTCGGCACAGCCTCGAACAGGCTTTCACGCACGTAATACAAGCCATTGCGCACCTCATCGTGCACCTCGAGCTTGGCCGTGCGCAGTTCATCGGTGCGCCAGACCACCTGAATTTCGGCAGCCAGCTGGGTTTCCAGTTCACGCTGGTCATTCACCCCCAAAGCGGGGTCATACAACTGGGCGCACAGCAAAAATACGCGGCGCATGCTTTCCATCACCGCGCGGCGGAGCGCTTCCGTGGGGTGCGCGGTAAATACCGGCGCATAGTGCAGACGGTTGACCATGCCTTGCAAGGTATTCGCCGACATGCCTTGTGCCTTGAAGTCGGCCAGGGTGCGATCAAACGACCCCTCCCACAACGCCATGCCATGCGACAGCATGAAACAGCGGTTGCGATACGCAAAGCTTTCTTCTGCCACATTGACCAGCTTGAAATAGCTGGAGAACGCACGTACCACCAGTTCGACCTTTTCAGCCGGCATGGCGTCAATCATGGTCATCAATTCAGTGCGGCGCTGTTGATCTTCCTGCTGTTGCAGTTCGGCAAAACCGCGCCGCAGGGTTTCCACTGCTTCAAACACGTCTTCGCCAGCAAACTGCAGCACCACTTGACCCAGCAAGGTACCCAGCAGTTTGACCCGCGCACGCAGGTGGTCATCGGTCAGTGGATTTTCGGGAGCATTCATGACAAGGATTCAAAGCCCGGAACAGCCGGGTTTCTGTGCAGCAAAGCCCGCGATTTTCGCATATTCAGCACATATCACCCAACCGCACGCCGCGCGTTACGGAACATCCGCAGCCAGGGCGCAGCGCCGGTCATGCCATCAGGCCGCCACGACAGTTGTGCGGAACGGAATACGCGCTCGGGATGTGGCATCAGAATGCTGAAGCGGCCATCCGCCGTGGTAAAGCCGGTGAGCCCTGCTGCCGAGCCATTCGGATTCAATGGATAGGTTTCAGTCGGCGCACCACGATGATCGACATAGCGTAGCGTGGACAAGGCCAGGCCCGCATGCGCGACATCACGGAAAACAACCCGGCCTTCGCCATGCGACACTGCGATCGGCATCACCGAACCGGCCATGCCCGCAAGGAAAATCGAGGGCGATGCCAACACCTCGACCAGCGAGAAACGGGCCTCAAACTGCTCGGACACGTTGCGCTCGAAACGCGGCCAGGCATCCGCTCCGGGAATCAGGTCATGCAACTGGCTCATCATCTGGCAACCGTTGCACACGCCCAGGGCAAAGGTGTCGGCACGGCCAAAAAAGGCCGCAAACTGGTCACGTGCGCGCGGATTGAACAGAATCGACTTGGCCCACCCCCCGCCTGCGCCCAGCACGTCGCCGTAACTGAAGCCGCCGCATGCCGCCAAACCGGTGAAATCGCCCAGGCTCACCCGCCCCGAGAGGATGTCGCTCATGTGCACATCCACTGCGGCAAAGCCCGCCGCATCGAACGCCGCTGCCATTTCAACCTGGCCATTGACGCCCTGCTCGCGCAGCACCGCGACACGCGGGCGCTTGCCACTGGCAATAAAAGGCGCCGCGACATCATCCTGGGCATCAAAGCTCAAGGCATAGTACAGGCCCGGATCGGTGGCATCGGCATGGCTGGCGAACTCCTGTTCGGCACAGGCAGGATTGTCGCGCAGCTTTGCCAATTCATAGCTGGTGCGCGCCCACGCACGCTGCAGATCGATGCGCGTTTCATCCAGCACCAGCTTGTCCTCGCGCAGCACGCGCACGCGATCCAGTGTATTGACGTGGCCAATGACGTAAAACTCGCCACGCAGGTCGGCATCGATGAAGGCCTGCATCACGGTCTGCGTATCGCTGCGCCGAACCTGCAACACCGCGCCGGCTTCTTCGTTGAACAGCACATTGAAAACACGCGCCGAATAACCGGACTCGTCCAGCTTTCCAGGCTCCGGCAATCCTTCGTTCTCGACTTCGTGACGAATCTGGCCGAGGCACAATTCGTCCATGTCCAGATCCATCCCGCAATGGCCGGCAAACGCCATTTCACACAACGTAGCGAACAACCCGCCATCGGAGCGGTCGTGATAAGCCAGCAATTTGCCGTCTGCATTCAACGCCTGCACGGTGTCAAAAAATGCGCTCAGCGCCGCAGCGGCAGGCGCGTCCGGGCAGCGGTCGCCCACCTGTTTGTAGGCCTGGGCAAAACTCGATCCACCGAGGCGGTTCTTGCCCAGACCCAGATCGATCAGGATGAGATCGCTGTCGCCAACGTCGGTTCGCAACTGCGGCGTGAGATGCGCAGTCGCATCGGGCGTGTTGGCAAAGGCCGAGATCACCAGCGAAATCGGCGAGATCACCGATTTCTTTTCTCCGTCGGCATCCCACACGGTTTTCATGCTCATTGAATCCTTGCCGACCGGAATCGAAACCCCCAGCGCCTGGCAATAATTCGAGACGGCGGCCACGGTGTCGAACAGCGCGGCATCTTCGCCCGGGTGCCCGGCCGGGGCCATCCAGTTGGCCGACAATTTCACCTGTGTCAGACCATCGACGCGCGCTGCCGCCATGTTGGTAATCGCCTCGACGATCGCCATGCGCCCTGATGCGGGCGCATCGATCAGGGCCAGCGGCGCTTTCTCGCCGATGGAGAACACTTCGCCCTGCGTCGTTTGATAGCCGGCCAGGGTGATCGCGCAGTCCGCCACCGGCACCTGCCACGGCCCGACGCACTGGTCACGCGCAGTCAAGCCGCCAACCGTGCGATCGCCGATGGAAATCAGGAACATCTTCGATGCCACGCCCGGAATCGCCAGCACGCGATAGACCGCCTCCTTCAAGTCGATCCCCTCCAGAACCAGCGGTGCCGGTACGGCAGCCTGATGCGTCACGTCGCGCGTCATCTTGGGCGGTTTGCCCAGAATCACATCGAGACTCACATCGACCGGCGCATTCTGGAAATGGCTGTCGGTCACCAGCAGGTGGTTGTCTTCGATGGCTTCGCCCAGCACCGCGAACGGGCAGCGCTCGCGCTCACAGATCGCACGGAATTCGCCGAGGCGATCCGGCGGAATCGCCAGCACGTAGCGCTCCTGCGCCTCGTTGCACCAGATCTCGCGCGGCGACATGCCGGATTCCTCCGACGGCACGGCACGCAACTCGAAGCGCCCGCCCCGGCCGCCGCCATGCACCAGTTCAGGCAGCGCGTTCGACAAGCCGCCAGCGCCCACGTCGTGGATCGACAGAATCGGATTGGCCTCGCCCAGTTGCCAGCAGCGGTCGATCACTTCCTGCGCACGCCGCTCCATTTCCGGGTTGCCGCGCTGCACCGAATCGAAGTCCAGATCGGCCGTGTTGGAACCAGTGTCCATCGACGACGCCGCGCCGCCGCCGAGACCAATCAGCATGCCCGGGCCACCCAGTTGAATCAGCAGGGTGCCGGTGGGCAGCATCTTCTTGTGCACGTGATCGTCACGAATGCTGCCGACACCGCCCGCCAGCATGATCGGCTTGTGATAACCGCGCCGCTGTCCGGCCACGGTTTCTTCAAAGGTGCGGAAATAGCCCGCCAGGTTGGGACGACCGAATTCGTTGTTGAATGCCGCCGCACCAATCGGGCCTTCGAGCATGATGGCCAGCGGGGTGACGATGCGATCCGGCTTGCCGTAGGCATCCGTTTCCCATGGCTGGATATAGCCGGGGATATTCAGGTTCGACACTGAAAATCCACCCAGGCCGGCCTTGGGCTTGGAGCCGGTTCCAGTTGCCCCTTCGTCACGGATTTCGCCGCCGCAGCCGGTGGCGGCGCCGGCAAATGGCGAAATCGCCGTCGGGTGGTTATGGGTTTCCACCTTCATCAATACATGGGTGAGTTCACTGCTGTAGGCATAGCTACCATCGGCACGCGGGTAGAAGCGGTCGATCTGCGCCCCTTCGATGACCGAAGAGTTGTCCGAATACGCCACCACCGTGCCCGCGGGGTGGGCTGCGTGGGTATCGCGGATCATGCCGAACAGCGACTTGTCCTGCGCCGCGCCATCGATCACCCAGGAGGCGTTGAAAATCTTGTGGCGGCAATGCTCGGAATTGGCCTGCGCGAACATCATCAGCTCGACATCGGTCGGGTTACGCCCCATGTGCGTGAAATTGTCGACCAGGTAATCGAGTTCATCGTCCGACAGCGCCAGGCCGAGGCTGCGATTGGCCGCAGCCAGCGCGGCGCGACCCCCTGCCAGCACATCGACCGAGGTCAGTTCACGCGGCGGCACATGCTGGAACAGCGCTTCCGCACCGTCCAGCGTGTCCATCACAGTTTCAGTCATGCGGTCGTGCAGCAATGGCAACACCGCTGCCAGGGCCTGTCCCGACAGCACCGCGCTTTGCGGGTCGCACACCCGGTACGCCACGCCGCGCTCGATCCGGCGCAACACAGAAATGCCACTGTTCCTGAGAATATCCGTCGCCTTGGAGGACCACGGTGAAATCGTTCCAGGACGCGGCGTGACGACAAGCTGCACCTCGTTTGCTGCAGGACGGTCAGCCGGCGGGCCATAATCCAGCGTCCGGGCAAGCTGCTGCTCGGCAGCAGCATCCAGTTCGCCCTCCAGTTCCAGAAAATGCCAGTAGCGCGCGGTCAACTCGCCCACGGAAACCCCGAGACGGGCTGCTTCCTGACGAATTTTTTCAATACGGAAGGAGGACAGTGCGGCACTGCCGGGGAACGATACGATGGAAGACATGTGCGTCTTTGCAAACAGGCAAAGACGCTATTTTAGCCGATCAGGGCTTCCCGCCGCGCTAGCTTGTCGGCTTGGCTTTTTGACGCAATTGAGCCTGTTTTTGCCAGACATCAAAACAGTTCAGGCCGCAGAAATGATGGACATAGTCCTGAGCGTCTGCCTGTTTGACTGAGTCAGCCGGTATTTCCTGCAGGCAGACCTCGCAACTTACGACTGCGCAACTTTCCTCATCGGAGCACTGCGCCACAGGCGCGCCTGCTGATGTGTGATTACGGGTATCCATGCGGCACCCCTGTAAACATCCAGATAGTCTCAGGATAGCTCACTCAACAGGGCTTACAAGCCACGACCATCAAGAAAACAGGTGCCACAATCAATAACCCGCTTCCTTGATTGCCTGCTTGATTATTTTGTAGTCAGCCTGCTTGTCAACCACAAACCCGGTCACCTTGCTGTGGATGGTTTTCTGCAGGGTCTGGATGGTGTCCTGCGAAAGCGCAACCGCCGCTGCTCCCAACCTGTCCTGCTCAGCAGGGGTCAAACGATTGCTCGCCATTAAAGTAAAGTCCGGCGTATTGGGCAACGGATACCACAGCTCATATTCTTCTTTTGCAACCAGTTCATTGGCCAGCTTGCTACGTAAGCTGCCAGCCTGTGCAAAATCACGCTGTATGGCAATGACGACTTCTTCCTGGGTTTTAAAGTTCATCACCTGCACGGCCTCCTGATTGTTGCGTTTGAGCGTGTAGCGCCCCATTACATCCAGCCAGGATTCTTTTTCGGTCAGCGCGACGGCCGTGACCGTCGCACCTTTACGACGTACCAGCGTACCCGTGGCCTGATCTTTCACCCTCGCCACGGGTGAATAACCCTGATCCAGAACAGAAACGGCAACTGACGGCGGCACGAAATACATATCCAGGCGGCCTTTATCCAGCGAGCGCAACGTCGTCTTGATGGTGCGAAACAAGGTGAGACTGGGCTTCAAACCCAGCGCAGCGCCGAGGGCCTGGGCAAAAGGCATCGCCGCTGCGCGGAAGTCATCCATAAAGATATCGGCTTTGCCGGTCCCAGGATAAATCCCGATGCTCAATACTCTCTCTTCGGCATGTGCCATGAGCGGCAAGGCAGGAATCAAGGTCAGGCCAGCCAGAAAACCGCGTCTATTCATGTCTATTCCCTAATTTAGGCCGAATGGCCGACGGGCCAATATCGGCACATAACCAGAAAAACTGAATAGGCGTAGCTAAGTCAGTTGTGACTATGGTCCTAATGCGCACTCCCGGCTGCCTATCAGCTTGAAGGAAACCCGATGCTACCGACATGCCGATCCACCCGATCAATCACAACAGGCCCTGTCAGGCTAAGATGTCCACAGCACCCAATCATGGATGGCCAGCCCACATGCCGATCACGCCGCTTTCGCTCGTTTCCCCAACGCTATTCATGGCCGCTGACATCCGTGCCAGCGAGCAAACATGGACGAAAGCGCATCCCCACGATGTCCTGATGGAAAGGGCCGGCACTGCGGCGGCTGAACTGGCAGGCAGCCTGGCCAGCGAATCAGGCGAACCTGTCCTGATCCTGGCAGGGCCGGGAAACAACGGTGGCGACGCCCTGGTCGCCGCCCGCCACCTTTCGGCACAGGGATTCCGCATCGTCGTCGTGAGCCGTGCCGACCCTGACCACTTGCCTGCGGATGCCGCACGCGCCCGGAAAGCCTGGCTTCAGGGTGGTGGAGCCATCCTGGCTGACCTGCCCGCGCCGCAACGATACAGCCTGGTGATCGACGGCCTGTTTGGGGTGGGCCTGATGCGTGACATCAGCGGCGATGACGCACGCTGGATTGCGCAGGCCAATGGCCTGGCCTGCCCCAAACTGGCGCTCGACGTGCCAAGCGGTCTTGACAGCGACACGGGCCGGATTCGGGGATGTGCGCTGCGCGCCGACCACACGCTGACCTTTCTTGGCCTCAAGCCTGGCCTGCTCACCGGGGATGGGCCGGATCACGTCGGCGAATTGCATCTCGCCACGCTGGGCATCATGCCCATGGCATCACCCGAGACATTCGGCATCGCACTGACGCAACTGGAAAACCGCCATCACCTGCCACCGCGTGCATACAACAGTCACAAAGGTACATATGGCCATGTCGGCATCATCGGCGGTGACCTCGGCATGGTGGGTGCCTGCCTGATCGCCGGGCGCGCGGCCTTGCAGCAGGGAGCGGGCAGCGTCACCCTGGGCACGCTGGATGACCGTACCGTGGTCGATTATGGTGAACCGCGGCTGATGTTTGCCGTGCCTGAGCGGCTATTGAGCACGCCTCTCAGTGTGCTGGCGATCGGCCCCGGGCTGGGGCAAAGCCCGCGTGCCCATGCGCTGCTGGAAACGGCGTTGGCCAGCCCCTGTCCGCTGGTACTGGACGCCGACGCACTGAACCTGCTGGCCGGCAATCCCACACTGGCCAAACTGGCCGCCCAGCGCCCGCATCCCACTCTGCTCACACCCCACCCCGGCGAGGCTGCCCGTCTGTTTGGCGTAACGACGGCCGACATTCAGGCAAACCGCATCGAGGCTGCCCGCAATCTGAGCCTGCATTATCGTGCGAACATTGCGTTGAAAGGCGCAGGCACGGTCATCGCCCACCCGGATGGGCGCTATGCCATCAACACCAGCGGTGGCCCCTGGCTCGCCCAGGCCGGCTCGGGCGACCGCCTCACCGGCCTGGTGGCCGCCTTGCTGGGGCAGGGCATGGGGTCGGGCGATGCCCTGGAAGCGGCGGTCTGGCTGCACGGCACGTCTGTCTGATCGCACACGCGTGGCTCCGTCCGAATGCCTCAACGCCATTAAAGAAAATGCCTTTCGTGCCGATACAATCTATAACCCGCTTTTTAATCAAGACCGGATAACCGCCCCATCCATGAAACAGCACGCACAGCACCTTGGGATAGGTGCCCGGATCGGGACTGGATTTGTAGTGGTACTTGCCCTGATGGTGTCACTCAGTGCAATCGGCTTGCGTTATGTGGCCGAAGCCAACCAGCACCTGAAGGACATCTCCCAGAACAACAACGTCAAGATCGAACTGGCAACGGAAATGCACAGTGCGCTGCGTGAGCGCGCGATCTCCATGCACACCCTCCCCAGCATCTCCGACCCCTTCGACAAGGATGCCGAGATCCAGCGTTCCAACATCCAGGCCACGCGCTATGCCAAGGCACGGGAGCGCCTGGAGAGTATGCCGCTGAGCCCGGAAGAGCGCGAGATTCTGGCCAGAATCTTCAACATGACCCGCGAAGCAGGATCCGCTGTGCAAGCAGTCATGGAGATGTCCACCTTTAACGACAATCCGACAGAAGTCTTCGAGTTCATCCGCAGCGTGGCGATGCCACGACAACGCCTCATCGCCGAACAGGTCGACCTCATGCTTGAGTTGCAGCGCAAGCAGACCGCTACCGCAGTGCAGCAAGCCGAGCAGTCCTATACCCGTGTGCGCAACCTGATGCTGTGGCTGGGTAGCGCGGCATTGCTGATAGGGATCGTGATTGCCGGATTTGTCAGTCAGCGGGTGGCGCGCCAGGCCGGACAGCTCAAAACCCAGGCCATGTACGACCTGCTGACCGGTTTGCCCAACCGTTCGCTGCTGTATGACCGGCTCGAACATGCAATCGAGTCGTCCAAACGCAAAGTTGCGTCGTTTGGCGTGATATTGATGGATCTGGACCGGTTCAAGGAGGTCAACGACGCCTTGGGCCACGACGTCGGCGATGAGGTGCTGCGTGAAGTGGGGCGTCGTTTGAAGGCGGCAATACGCGCCGAGGACACGGTGGCACGTCTGGGTGGAGACGAGTATGTCCTGCTGATAGACGACCTGAGGCCACAAGATGCCGCATTGATCGCGAACAAGATCCTCGCTTCCCTCGACCAACCCTTCTTCTGGCAAAACCAGAGTATCGACCTTGGCGCGAGCCTGGGCTGCTCGTTTTACCCGTCCCAATGCGGCGATGCCAACGGCCTGCTGCGGTGCGCCGACATCGCGATGTATGTCGCGAAACGCTCCGGACAGGGCTACACGCTGTATTCCCCGGACCAGGAAGTCACCAGTCGCGACGATCTTTCGCTCAAGAGCGAACTGCGCGAAGCCATCCAGAAAGATCAGCTTTGCCTGTATTACCAGCCGCAAATCGAGCACCGCCATCAGCGGATTGTGGGGCTGGAAGCACTGGTGCGATGGAACCATCCGCAACGTGGCTTTCTGACGCCCGATGCATTCATCCCGCTGGCGGAAGAAGCGGGCCTGATCGGTCCGCTCACCCTCTGGGTGCTCAAGTCCGCA
>CAYGMS010000027.1:0-14168 GCA_964350905.1 uncultured Thiobacillus sp.
GCGAAGAAGCTGGAGGCGTACGGTGAGGCGGTGTTGGGGGTGGTGGCGGAGGGTTAACCGGAACTTGTTCGGTTGCCTTTGCAGACAGAAGTAACAGCGCGCAGGGTGCGACAACTAACTAAAGATGAGGGGATTGAGTGGCCGATTCTTGAATCTTAATGGACGGCTTCAGTTGATATAGGACGCGTGTTTGATTGTTATCAGCGAACTTGTTTGTCGGAAAGTTTTACACATTGCGAAAATGGCTGTTCACGTAAATCATCCTTAAAGCCAGCATGGGCAGGCGAAGAAATTGTTTTTCTACAATATGGCATGGTAATTGCATGAACTACCCCATAACTCTAAGTTGCGTACGTCGTGTCTCCAAACGCACAAAGTACATTCCAAAAAAGTGCTTAACTAATATCTGGAGGAGTTTATGCAATCACAATCCGTTTCATTTTCCGCTGCAACCCTATTCATCAACCCACAACCTGCCCTTGCTTCAGCAAGGAACAGCGCGAGCATACAAAGGCAAGCAGCGAAGCTAGCCCTCGTGGCAGCCATGATGGCCATTCCGACCATATCGATGGCTGACCAGATCTACCAGACTTTCGGCACACTGCCCGTGACATTCGGCGGCAGCGGAATCCCGAATGATGCAGTCGCTGCCAGTTCTGTCTTTCTGAATGGTTCCACGAACATCACACTCGGTCTTACGGCACATGGCCGCTATTCCAACCCCACTGTCACCAACAACGGCGCTGGCGTTTTCTATGCAGGTACGGGCAGCAATTGCGGTGTTGCCACTGATCCCTTCGGTTGCCCTAGTGCTGACCAGGGTGCTCTGTGGAATTTTGGCTTCTTTGTAGGGCTTTCGGGTGGGGGCACACACTTGTCCGACTATGAATTCAAGCTCTATTACGATACCGATCCAGGTGCGGATACGCCGGTGGCAAACCTCGGCGTCATAGACCTTACCGCATCGATCACTGCCCTGGGTGGCAACCCTGCAACGATGACGGTGGCTCAAGGCTCAGAGAACCTGTTGTTCAATTATCTTTCGCTCAGTATTCCAGGCGTTATCACGGCACCGGGGACGGCATTCAATCCAAATGCCATTGGCCAGTACAGTTTCTATCTGACCGCCACCACCAAAACAGCTTTCCCAGCTACCGTCGGTACGGTGGGGATTGATGTACAGGCGGTTCCCGAGGCAGATACCTGGGCAATGCTGCTGGCTGGACTCGGACTGGTTGGTGTGATGGCACGGCGCAGGAAGCAAGCCGTAATCTGAAATGAACTTGTTTTGAGTTTAAAAAACGGGGGGGGTTGCGGCCCCCGTTTTTTTGACCATGGTCATTGTTTGTGTGGCCGTCTGTTAAAGCAGGCAGATTCAACCGGTTGACGCAACAGATTGGCCAAATCGTTCGGCAGAGCAGCATCTATTGTGGCCGAAAATTACCTCCTCACCTCCGCCTCGCATGCCTTCCCCTGCGATCAAGCCTTCAACGCATTCCCCACTACTTCCGCCACGTCCTTCGCCAGGCCTTTAACGGCTGCGATGCGCTCCAGCGCGGCGCGCGCATGCGCCTGGCGTGCGGGATCGAACTGCCGCCAGCGGTCAAAGCTGCGGGCAACACGTGAGGCCACCTGCGGGTTGATGGCCTGTAATTCGCTGATCACGTCGGCCGCCAAGGCGTAGCCGCTGCCGTCGGCGGCGTGGAAAAGGCGCGGGTTGGCGGCGCAGAAACCACGGATCAGGGCGTAGACGCGGTTGGGGTTTTTCAGATCGAACGCCGGATGCAGCATCAGCGTGCGCACGCGCGCTGTGCCATTGGGCAGGCGCGACGTGGCTTGCACCGACAGCCATTTGTCGACGACCAGCGCTTCGTTTTGCCAGCGCGTATAAAAATCATCCAGCGCGGCTTTGCTTTCAGGCAGATCCAGGTTGGCGAGTATGGCCAGGGAAGCGATTTCATCAGTCATGTTTCCACCGGGCGCCAATTGTGCGGTGAGGCGCGGCACGACCGAGGCTTTCAAATATGCGGCGTCGCTTTCGCCGAGATAAGCCAGACACGTATTGCGTAGCGCGCGCCGTCCGACCTGTGCGCCGTCGGGGGCATACGCTTCGCTCGGTGCAAGCGCGGCCCACACCGATTCGAATTTTTCACGCAGCTGAGCGGCGAGATGGCGGCGCAGGCCCACGCGTGCAGCGTGGATGGCGTCAGGGTCGATGGCTTCGCCACGTGCGATCACGGCTTCGGCGAGCACGGCTTCGGCGGGCAGGTTCAGCGCCTCGGCGGCGAGTGCGGGGTCGCCAACTAGGCCGTCATCGAGCACGCGCCCGCAGGCCGCGATAAAGGATTCCGGAATCCAGTCGGTGCCTGCGCCACCTGCCGAAATGCCCGCAAGCAAGACCCGTGTTGCAAGACGTTGCCCGGCTTCCCAGCGGTTGAATGCATCGGAATCGTGCGCCATCAGGTGGGCGAGTTCAGCGTCGGTTTGCTCCAGTTCCAGCAACACCGGCGCGGAGAAATCACGCAGCAGCGAGGCAACAGGTGTGGCGGGAATGTCTTCGAATACAAACGTCTGCGTGGTTTCGGTGAGCGAGAGCACGCGCGTGGTGCCGCTGGCCTCGGTTTCGCCGGTGAGCTTAAGCGCGGCATCGCTGCCGTCGGGCATGACCAGCCCGAGCGCAACGGGAATATGCAGCGTGCCATCGACGATAGGCTGGCCCGATTCGCTCAGCCGTTTTTCGTAGGCGGTGGGGGCGAGGCTTTGGGTCAGCGTGAGCGTGTAGCGTCGGGTTGTCGGGTCCCACGCGCCCTCGGCGTGCAGGCGCGGCGTGCCGGCACGGGCGTACCAGCGGCGAAACTGCGTGAGATCGACGCCCGAGGCATCCTGCATCGCTGCGACGAAATCTTCGCAGGTCACGGCCTGGCCGTCGTGACGCTCAAAGTACAGGTCCATGCCGCGCCGGAAGCCTTCGCGGCCGAGCAGGGTATGGATCATGCGGATGACTTCCGCGCCCTTGTTGTAGACGGTGGCGGTGTAGAAATTATTGATTTCGGCGTACGACGCCGGTTGGATCGGGTGCGCCATCGGGCCCGCATCTTCCGGGAACTGGCCAATGCGCAAGGCGCGTATTTCCTGGATGCGGGTGACCGCGCGTGAATGGGTGTCGGCGCCGAATTCCTGATCGCGGAACACGGTCAGACCTTCCTTCAGCGACAACTGGAACCAGTCGCGGCAGGTCACGCGGTTGCCGGTCCAGTTGTGGAAATACTCGTGCGCGACGACGCGGTCGATACCCTGGTAATCGGCATCGGTCGCGGTGTCGGGACGGGCCAGCACGTATTTGGTGTTGAAGATGTTGAGGCCCTTGTTCTCCATCGCGCCCATGTTGAAGTCGCCCACCGCGACGATCATGTAGAGGTCGAGGTCGTATTCGAGGCCAAATCGTTCTTCATCCCAGCGCATGGCTTTTTTCAGCGCCGCCATCGCGTGGCCGCACTGGTCGAGCTTGCCGGGTTCGACATACACCGCGAGCCGCACGCGGCGGCCCGACGCGGTCACATATTCGTCTTCCAGTACGTCGAGTTTTGCTGCAACCAGCGCAAACAGATACGCCGGCTTGGCGTAGGGGTCTTCCCAGCGCGCCCAGTGCCGCGTGGCATCGTCCGCGCTGACGCCTGCCGAAACGGGGTTGCCGTTCGACAGCAAATGCGGGAAACGCGCGCGGTCGGCTTCGACCGTGCAGCTGAACCTGGCCATCACGTCGGGGCGGTCGGGGAAGAAGGTGATACGGCGGAAGCCTTCGGCCTCGCACTGGGTGAAATAGCCGTCGCGCGAGCGGTACAGCCCGGAGAGCTGGGTGTTCTGGTCGGGCGCGATGCGCACCACGGTTTCGAGGACGCAGGCGTCCGGTAGCGGCCCGGCAATCGTCAGCAGGTTGTTGGCATAGGTGTAACGGTCGGCTTCAAGCGCGGCACCGTCGAGCGTGAGGCTGATCAACTCCAACACCTCACCATTCAGCACCATCGTGCCGGCAGCCGCCGCCGGGTTGCGCGTGCAATTCAGGCGCGACCGCACCTCGGCATGACCGTCGTGGATGGCCACATGCAAATCAACCGATTCGATCCACCAGGCGGGCGGGGTGTAATCCTTCAGAAAAAGCGTGACGGGGGTTTCGGTGCGCATGGGGTCTCCTGCTGCGGACTTGAGGTGATATCAGGAGCTACCGCCTGACCGAATGCGCCTATCACACGCCCTGTTTCAAGCTCGCTTCGATGAAAATGTCGAGGTCGCCGTCCAGCACTTTCTGCGTGGCGGAGGTTTCGACGTTGGTGCGCAGATCCTTGATACGCGAGTTGTCCAGCACGTAGGAGCGGATCTGGTGGCCCCAGCCGACGTCGGCCTTGCCGGCTTCGAGTTTGTCCTGTTCGGCCTGGCGCTTGCGCAGTTCGGCCTCATACAGTTTCGATTTCAGCATCGACATCGCTTCGGCGCGGTTCTTGTGCTGCGAACGGTCGTTCTGGCACTGCACCACGATGTTGGTGGGCAGGTGGGTGATACGCACCGCGGAGTCGGTCTTGTTGATGTGCTGGCCGCCGGCACCGGAAGCACGATAGGTATCGACGCGCAGGTCGGCGGGGTTGATCTCGACCTCGATCGAATCATCGACTTCCGGGTAGACGAAGATGCTGGCGAAGCTGGTGTGGCGGCCGCCGGAGGAATCAAACGGCGATTTGCGCACCAGGCGATGGACGCCGGTTTCGGTACGCAGGGTGCCGTAGGCGTATTCACCTTCGATCTTGATCGAAGCGGACTTGATGCCGGCGACGTCACCGTCGGATTCTTCCAGCAGTTCGGCCTTGAAGCCCTTGCGTTCGGCGTATTTCAGGTATTGCCGCAGCAGCATCGAGGCCCAGTCGCAGGCTTCGGTGCCGCCGGCGCCGGCCTGGATGTCGATGAAGCAGTTGTTGGGGTCGGCCGGGTTGTTGAACATGCGGCGGAATTCGAGCGTGGAGACATCCTTCTCGATGGCGGCGACGTCGGATTGCACGGCGGCGAGCGTGTCGTCGTCATTTTCCTCGCGCGCCATCTCGAACAGTTCGGCGGCATCCTTCAGCCCCGATGACACGCGATCGAGCACCAGCACCACGTCTTCCAGGGATTTACGTTCGCGACCCAGTTCCTGGGCGCGGGCAGCGTCGTTCCAGAAGTCCGGCGCTTCGGACAGGCGGACGACTTCTTCTAGACGATCACTCTTGTGATCGTAGTCAAAGAAACCCCCTGAGTTGGGTGGCACGCTCGGCCAGGTCGGCAAGACTGGCTTCGATCTGATTGAGTTGTTCTGCTTCCATGGTATGTGATGCGTCAGGCGGAAAAGCCGCGAATTATAGCCCAGGTGACGATCAGTCCCAGACCCACTGCACCCATGCCTGCGGCTGCATGGCGTGCCATTTGCCTGCCGCCTATGCTCAGGATAAGCACAGATTTGAATGCCAGGTTGGCCAGTATCGCGAGCGTGATGACGTTGACCAGCACTGCTACCGGCAGTTTGTCCAGATTGTACAGGCGCAGGCTGGACAGGGTGATGGCAGCGACATCGGTGAGCCCCGATACCAGCGCCACGCCGTATAAGCCACCGGTGCCCAGCCAGTCGGCAAGCCAGGCTGCGGCCAGCAACACTATGCCGTACATCAGGCCAAACCCCAGTGCGGTGCGCAACTCGGTGGGGTTGGTCATTTCCAGCGCGGGGGGATCGCCATGCGGCCGCAGTTTGCGCACGCCGTAGAGGGCACCCAGGCCACCCGCGACCAGGCCACCGAACAGAACCGGCAGCAGTTGCGTCAATACCGACGGTGCCAGTACTGCGGCCAGCACGCCAAGACGCACCAGCACCATCAGGTTGGCCAGCACGATCACCGTGACTGCAGTGGGCATCAAGGCACGGTTGGAACGGGCGTGGCGGCTGAACGACAAGGTGGTGGCGGTGGATGACACCAGCCCGCCCATGAGGCCCAGCATGACCGCCCCGCGCTGTCGCCCCACCAGCCGCAGCGCGGCATAGCCGGCCAGGCCCACGCCCGAGATCAGCACCACCATCCACCAGATCTGGTGCGGGTTCAGCGCACCAAAGGGGCCGTAGTTCTGATCGGGCAGTAGCGGCAAAACGATCAGTGCCAGCACGGAAAACTGCAGCACCGACAACAGGTCGCGCCGCGAGAGTTTCTGGCTCCAGCCGCGCAGCTCGGGCTTGAAGTACAGCAGCATGGTGGCTGCAATTCCCAGCATCACCGCTAGCTGGATTTCGTTCTGCCATACCAGGATGCCCAGTCCGTAGCACAGCAGCAGTGCCGTCACGGTTGTGGTTCCGGGATCACCGTCCGCCTGGGAAGGGGCACGCATATAGGCCGCGATCATCATCGCGCCGACCAGCAGCATGCCTGCCGCAATCAGCCACGTTTCACCCAGCGTAGTGGCCAGATGTGCCGTCAATACTGCCAGCAGTGCGGTCAGTGCAAAGGTGCGCAAGCCGGCTTTGGCTGCTGGATTGCGCTCGCGCTCCAGCCCCATCAGCAAGCCGATCGCCAGCGCTACCACGTAGCGCGGCAAAACAGCCAGTTCGGGAGGGAGCCAGGGCATTAGTTCATTCATGAGCGGTGTCGTGTTGAGGCAGGTATGGGCCTATCGTACCTTCAGACTGGCAAAAACGGATTGAGCGGCCTGGGTTTAAGCATCATTTGGCGGGTCGAAACACAATCAAGCACAATTGACGTAGTAGACTTCAGGCTCGAATCTTTTAATGACCCCAAGTATGTTGTCTGTCCATGACCTTGCCTGTGAACGTGGCGAGCATCTGTTATTCCGCAATCTCGATTTTGAGTTGGCAACGGGCGAGGCCTTGCTGGTGCGGGGTGGCAATGGCCGTGGCAAGACCAGTCTGTTACGTATTCTCTGTGGCCTGTCTGTACCAGTAGAGGGCATGGTGCGCTGGCGTGGTGAATCCATCAGCCAAGCGCACGAACAATATGGCCGGGAGATGGCTTACATCGGCCATGCCAATGGCATCAAGGACGACCTGACCCCGCTGGAAAACCTGCGTCTTGCGGCTGCACTGGGCGGGCGTGACCTGGACAGCGAGACCGCGATTGCCGCGCTGGAGCGGGTGGGGCTGTCACGCTGCCTGGATTTTCCCGCACGGGTCTTGTCTTTTGGCCAGCGTCGCCGTGTTGCGCTGGCCGGGCTGATGACGGCGGGCGCCTTGCTGTGGATTCTTGACGAACCCCTGACCGGGCTGGACGTTCAGGGGGTGGCCATGGTGGAGCAGATGATCCGCGATCATGTCGTGGCGGGTGGGATGGCAATCATGACGACCCATCAGCCGCTGGCGTTGGACGGGGTGACGCCGAAAACCCTGTCGGTCGGGGAATAAGCGTGGTTGTGACGTTGTTGAATCGCCAATCACCATGCACTGCCTTCGATGCCCTTAGACGGGCTTGCGGGTGGGACATGCAGGCACAGGGTTTCCAATGCTGAAATTCCTGTTCACCGTCATTCGCCGGGATGTATTGCTGGCAGCGCGGCGGCGCGGCGACTGGCTGACCGCACAATTCTTCTTTGTCATGGTCGTCAGCATGTTCCCGCTGGGCATCGGTCCCGAGCCGAGCATGCTGCGCACGATTGGCCCCGGAGTTGTATGGGTGGCCGCGCTGCTCGCCTCGCTGCTGTCACTGGGCCGGCTGTTTGCCGACGATTATATTGACGGCACCCTGGAACAAATGCTGCTGTCGCCGTATCCCAATACCCTGCTGGCACTGGGCAAGGCCATCGCGCACTGGATCATCAACGGGATTCCGTTGCTGATCATTGCGCCGGTGCTGGGGATACAGTTCAATCTGCCGACCGAGGCCTTGTGGGTTCTGGTATTGTCGCTGGCCATCGGGACGCCGATCCTGTCTCTGCTTGGAAGCATTGGCGCGGCCTTGACGCTGGGCTTGCGTGGCGGGGGCGTGCTGGTTACCTTGCTGATCCTGCCGCTGTATGTACCAGCCTTGATTTTTGGCGCAGGCGCAGTGGAAGGCGTACTCTCCGGCACCGGCTCGGAAGCGCACCTGTCGTTGCTCGGGGCGTTTCTGATCCTGTCGTTGTTGCTGGCGCCCTGGGTGAGCGCCATGGCCCTTAAAGTTTCTGTGGAGTGAGTTTTGAACCTGTACTACTACGCTTCGCCTTCAACCTTTTACCCCCTGGCCGGCAAACTGATTCCGTGGTTTGCGGCTTTGGCATTGATCCTGGCGGCGGTGGGGCTCTATATCGGCTTTTTCCTGGCGCCCACCGATTTCCAGCAGGGTGAGGGCTACCGCATCATTTTCGTCCACGTCCCGGCAGCCTGGATGTCAATGCTCATATATGTCGTGATGGCGTTCTGGTCCGCCATCGGACTGGCCTGGAATACCCGTCTCTCGTTTGTCATGGCGCGTGCACTTGCGCCCACCGGCGCCATGTTCACTTTTGTGGCCCTGTGGACCGGCGCGCTCTGGGGCAAGCCGATGTGGGGCGCGTGGTGGGTGTGGGATGCCCGTCTGACGTCCGAACTGATCCTGCTGTTTCTGTATGTGGGCGTCATGGCCCTGCAGGCGGCGATCGATGATCCGCGCCGCGCCGACCGTGCCGGGGCGCTGCTCAACCTGGTTGGCGTCGTCAACGTGCCGATCATCTACTTCTCGGTCACCTGGTGGAATACCCTGCACCAGGGTTCCTCTATCAGCCTCACCGGCGCACCGTCCATGGCGCGCATCATGTTGGCGGGCATGCTGATCATGGCGCTTGCCGCCTGGATGTATACCATTGCCGTTGCCCTGGTTCGGGCGCGGTCACTGATTCTCGAGCGCGAACGGCAAACCGACTGGGCGCGCACCCTGCTGGAGGGCAAGCCATGAACTGGGAAAGCTGGGAGGCCTTCTGGGCCATGGGCGGCTATGGCCTGTACGTCTGGGGCTCATTCGGCGTGACGCTGCTCTGCATTGTGGGCGAGGTCTGGTTGCTGCGCCGCCATCGCCTGCAGACCTGGCAACGGCTCAAGCGCATGAAATCCTGGGAAACACAGTAACTTTGGAATGACAATGAAACCACGGCATAAAAAACTCGCTTTGATCACGCTGGTCGTTGCAGCCCTTGGGGTTGCGGTGGTGCTGGTGCTCAATGCATTCAACAGCAATCTGGTGTTCTTTTTCTCACCTACGCAGATCGCCAATGGGGAGGCGCCGACCAGTCGCGCATTCCGCATCGGTGGGTTGGTCGAGGCAGGGAGCATCAAGCGGCAGGCGGATGGACTGACCATACTCTTCGTGGTCACCGACACGGCCAAGTCGATCCCGGTGACTTACACGGGTATCCTGCCCGACCTGTTCAAGGAAGGTAAGGGCGTCGTGGCGGAAGGTCGGCTGGGCAGCGACGGTCGCTTCACCGCGACCCAGGTTCTGGCCAAACACGATGAAAACTACATGCCGCCTGAAGCGGCGCATGCGCTGGAGCAGGCAGAAAAAGCCCGGCAGACGGTAGTGGAGTAGTTTTGATATCCGGAGGCGCGGGGCACTTGGCCAGGCGCTTTTCAAGGCAGTAAACAGGAGTTAGACATGATCCCCGAACTTGGCCATTTCGCCCTTATTCTTGCGTTGTTGCTGGCGCTGACCCAGGCCATCCTGCCGCTTGTCGGCGCGCATCGCGGCAACCTCACCCTGATGGGCGTGGCGCGACCTGCTGCGCAGGGCCAGTTCGCGTTCGTCGCCCTCGCGTTTGCCTGTCTGGCGTATTCATTTGTGACCAACGATTTCTCGGTCGAGAACGTGGCACGCAACTCGTTCTCGCAACTGCCCGAGCTCTATCGTTTTACCGCCACCTGGGGCTCGCACGAAGGCTCGTTGCTGCTGTGGGTGCTGATCCTCGCTTTCTGGAGCACGGCGGTGTCGGTGTTTTCGCGCCACCTGCCGGAGGATATGGCGGCGCGTGTGATCGGCGTCATGGGCCTGATATCGGTGGGTTTTCTGGCATTTCTGCTGACCACGTCCAACCCGTTCGAGCGGCTGCTGCCGGCCGCCATGGACGGCAGCGACTTGAACCCGTTGTTGCAGGACTGGGGCATGATCATCCACCCGCCGATGCTGTACATGGGCTATGTCGGCTTTGCGGTAGCCTTCGCTTTCGCTATCGCCGCGCTGCTGTCGGGCAAGATGGACGTGGCGTGGGCGCGCTGGTCGCGGCCCTGGACCACGGTGGCCTGGGCTTTCCTCACGCTGGGGATCGTACTCGGCAGCTGGTGGGCCTACCGCGAACTGGGCTGGGGTGGCTGGTGGTTCTGGGATCCGACTGAGAACGCCTCGTTCATGCCATGGATCGCCGGCACCGCCCTGATGCACTCGCTCGCCGTCACCGAGAAACGCGGTGCCTTCAAGGCCTGGACCATTCTGCTGGCGCTGACCGCCTTCTCGCTGTCGCTGCTGGGAACCTTCCTGGTGCGTTCCGGCGTGCTGTCCTCGGTGCATGCCTTTGCCACCGACCCGGCGCGTGGCGCCTTCATCCTGGGGTTTCTTGCGGTGGTGATCGGCGGCTCGCTGGTGCTCTATGCCTGGCGGGCGCCGAAGATGATTACCGGTAGCGGCTTTACCTGGTTCTCGCGCGAGTCGCTGCTGCTCGCCAACAACGTGATCCTGATCGCCGCACTGGGCGCTGTCCTGCTCGGCACCCTGTACCCATTGTTCGTGGATGCCATGGGATTGGGCAAGATTTCCGTCGGCCCGCCTTACTTTAACGCGGTGTTTGTGCCCCTGATGGTGCCCGCGCTGTTCCTGATGGGAATCGGCCCGCTTGCGCGCTGGAAGGAAGCCAGCCTGCCGGATGTGGCCACGCGCTTGAAATGGGCGCTGGCCGTGGCATTGGCCATTGGCCTGTTGTTGCCGCTGGTGCTGGATGGGTTCAACCCCTGGGCCAGTCTTGGGTTCTTCCTCGCGACCTGGATTACCCTGGCGGTGCTGGTGGGTTTTGCCGACCGGCTCAAATATGGCCAGGGCAGCCTGATGCACAAACTGTCGTCGCTGCCACGCGGTTTCTGGGGCATGCAACTGGCCCACTTCGGCATGGCGGTGGGGATTGCAGGGATTGCCGTCGTGGCCAATTATCAAAGTGAGCGTGATGTGCGCATGGAGGTGGGCAGCTACGCCGAACTGGCCGGCTATACCTTCACTTTCCGTGGCACGATGGATCACGAAGGCCCCAATTACCGTGCTGCCCGTGGCACGGTGGAGGTCAGCCAGAACGGCAAGCCGGTCGCCACGCTGCACCCTGAAAAACGGATTTACAACGCAGGCGGCATGGGGATGACCGAGGCTGCAGTGCATCCGAATATCTTCCGCGATATATATGTCGCCATGGGGGAGGAACTTGAAGGCCAGAGTGGTGCCTGGACCGTGCGCCTGTTCTACAAACCCTTCATCAACTGGCTCTGGCTTGGTGCGCTGTTCATGGTGACAGGCGGATTCCTCGCAGCCTCGGACAAGCGTTACCGCATCGCGCTCAGTCGCCGTGACGTGCCGAAGCATCTTGCGGCGCAGGGAGTCTGAATCATGAAACGCTGGCTACCCTTCGTACTCTTCATCGTGCTGGTCGGCTTCTTTGCCAAGGGCCTGTTTCTCAACCCACGCGAAGTGCCATCGCCGTTCATCGGGCGCCAGGCACCGATGTTCACCCTGCCGCTGGTGGGGGACGCCAATGCCAGTTTCAGCCCGGCTGACATGAAAGGCCGGATCTGGATGCTGAATGTCTGGGCGCCCTGGTGCGTGTCCTGCCGTCAGGAACATGGTTTCCTGATGCAACTGGCGCAGGCCAGGGTGATCCCCATCGTCGGCCTCAACTGGAAAGACAAGGATCGCGAGGCGGAAATGCTGCTCGCGCGCACCGGCAGCCCCTATGTGGCGGTGCCGGAAGATCTGGATGGCCGGGTCGGCATTGACTATGGCGTGACCGGTACGCCGGAAACCTACATCATCGATCAGGCAGGCATTGTGCGGCTGAAGCACATCGGCCCCATTGGCCCGGATGTGTGGAAGGACAAGTTCGAACCGAAACTGAAGGAGTTGGGCGCATGACGTCTGCTTGTTTCAAGCGTGGTTACTTCAAGTATGGCGTGCTGGGTGTTTTGCTGGCTTTCCCTCTGCCGCTGCTGGCTGCCGAGGCCACAAGCGGGCCAGCCGATACGCTTGTGGAGGCTCGTCCGCTGGCGGATGATCCGGCCATCGAGCAGCGCATGGTCAACCTGGCCGATGACCTGCGTTGTCTGGTCTGCCAGAATGAGTCGCTTGCCGGCTCGCATGCCGAACTGGCGGAAGACCTGCGTCGGGAAATTCGCGACCAGATGAAGGCGGGCAAGGACGACAAGGAAGTGATCGAATACCTCACCACCCGCTATGGCGATTTCGTGCTGTACCGCCCGCCATTCAAGCCGCTGACTTATCTGCTCTGGCTCGGCCCCTTGCTGTTTCTGGGGATCGGCGGGGCGGCCTGGGTCGCGACATTGCGCCGTCGCCGCGCGGTGCAAGCCCAGCCGCAGGACGAGAAAAAGCTCGCCGCGGCCGCTCAACTTCTGGAAGACAATAAATGACCCCATTCTGGACCGTCAGCCTGTTCTGGGCTGCTGCTGTTGTTTGTATCTTGATCGCGCTGGCTTTTGTGCTGCCCGCCTTGCTGCGTTCGCGGGCCGGAGCAGACAAGGCCGCCCGGCGTGACGTCAATATCGCGGTCTATCGCGACCAGATGAAGGAACTGGAAGCCGACCGTGCCAGTGGCCAGCTTTCCGAGGCACAGTTCGAGACCGCCAAGCTGGAACTGGAGGCCCGCCTGGCCGACGATGCCCTGTCGGTTGACGATGCCCCTGAGCATGGTCGCGTTGGCAGTCGGCGCCTTGGCTTCACCCTGGGTGCGGTTTTGCCTGTCGCGGCTTTTGCCCTGTATTTCTGGATGGGCAATCCCGCTTCCCTGATTGCCGATACGCAACCGGGTGCCGCGAACGCTGCGATGTCGGGCGCGTCGGATGAACATGACTTCATGCAGATGCTCCGGCAGATTGAAGAAAAGACCCGGGCCAACCCCAAAGACGGTGAAGCCTGGTTCATGCTGGGCAAAACCTACGCGGTGATGGAGCGCTGGCCTGATGCTCTGCCGGCGTTTGAACAGGCCGCCAGCCTGTTGCCGCAGAATGCGTCTGTGCTTTCCAGTTACGCCGAGGCGCTGGCCATCACCGGAAACTACAAGCTGGCGGGCAGGCCCATGGAACTGATCCAGCAGGCGCTGGGGATCGATCCGGACGACATGAAGAGCCTGGAACTGGCCGGCATCCATGCCTATCAGCTGGAAAATTTCTCTCTGGCCAGTAATTTCTTCCAACGCCTGCTCAAGCTGTTGCCGCCAGGGTCGCCCCATGCCGCGGACATCCTGGCCGCGCAGCAAGAAGCCGAGCGGCTGGCTCAGCCAGGATCGAGCGGTCCGGATTCTTCGGCCAGCTCATCGCCTGCCGCCGACCAGGCTGCACCGATGGCCCCGGCTGCCAGCATCAAGGGCCGCGTTGAGATCGCTCCAGGGCTCAAGGCCCGACTGGTTGATACGGATGTGCTTTTTCTGTTCGCGCGCGCTGGCCAGAGTGGTCCGCCTGTCGCGGCCATGCGTGCAACGGCAGGCAAGCTGCCGCTGGAATTTGAGCTGGACGACAGCATGGCGATGAGCCCCGACAACACGCTGGCACAGCACAAGCAGGTGGTGCTGGTGGCCCGTGTGTCCAAGTCTGGCAACCCGATGGCTCAGTCCGGTGATCTGGAAGGCACGCTCTCGAATGTAACGGTGGGCGCTTCAGGGGTGAAAATCGTGATTGATCAGGTCCGGCCGTAAAGGCATCAACCGTAATGGCAAACAAAACGGGAGCTCAGGCTCCCGTTTTGCTTGCTGGGGGCAGGGCGCGCGAACGCCTGTCGTGGGCCGGCATGACCTTGCACGACACTTGGCAACCGGCACCGCGCCCACCGCTGCGCAGTTTGCAGCGAGGACGCGGGAAGCGGGGGAGTGACGGTTATTTGCTGAAAGCGTACGGTGCGTGGATTTCAGGCAAGAAAAAGGGTCCGGATATTATCCGAACCCTT
>CAYGMS010000028.1:0-14089 GCA_964350905.1 uncultured Thiobacillus sp.
TTGACACCTGGGTTGTCATGAAAATCGGCCGTTACGAAGTTCTCGATGAAATTGGCCATGGTGCAATGGGCACGGTCTATCGTGCACGCGACCCGTTGATCGAACGAACCGTAGCCATCAAGACCGTTCAGATTGCCCAACTCCAGCAGGAAGGCGCAGACACCGAATCGCGTTTTATGCGCGAAGCACAAAGTGCCGGCCGCTTATCGCACCCGAATATTGTGACCATCTATGACGTGGGCGAGTCCGACACACTCGCCTACATCGCCATGGAATACCTGCCCGGTGCAACCCTGCGCACACTCATGGACAAAGGTCCCATGCCGATCGATCTGGTGATCGACACCGTCACCCAAATGGCCGAGGCGCTTGCGTTCGCCCACCAGCACGGCGTGATTCACCGTGACATCAAACCCGCCAATGTGGTCGTCACGGGCCGGAGCGGGCGCATCAAACTCACCGATTTCGGCATAGCCCATCTCAGCAACAGCGACCATACGCACGCCGGACAAATGCTCGGTTCACCGCGCTACATGTCGCCCGAGCAAGCAATGGGCCGCGAAATCGACGGGCGCTCGGATATATTCTCACTGGGTGCAGTGCTGTATGAAATGCTTACTGCCCGCTATGCATTTGATGGCGACAGCCTGCCCACCATCCTGTACCGCGTGATCAACGAAATACCTGTGCCCGCCGCTTCCCTGCGCTCAGGGATTTCTGACGGGATGAGCCATCTGTTGGCGCGGATGCTGCACAAAAACCCTGCGGAACGACCCGATGCGCGTGCGCTTCTGGATGACCTGCATGCACTTGCGCAAGCCAACCCGCTTACCCCAACCCCCACGCCATCCGGTCGCAGATCACGCCTGTATCCCGCTCTGACATTCGGCATTTCCCTGGCCGCATTGCTGGCAATAGGTATTGGAATGGTTGTCAGCGAGCGCCCCCCCGACACGCCTCAACCCGCTGTGCCTGAACAGGTACAGCCTGCAGTCAGCAACCCGGCGCCAGAAACAACGCCGGTAGAATCCACTACCGCGGATACGCTTGACAATAAAAGCACGTCCGAGGCTGCGCCCATCGAAGCGGACGCATACCTTGCAGGATTGGACAGCAAGCGCGTCAAGTTACGCCTCAAACGCACCGAACTGCTGCTTGAATATACCGACCAGCATCCCGATGTCGTGCAGATTGACCGGCAACTCGAACTGCTACAGATTGAACGCCGCCGCTATCTGCGGCAACTCAAGAACAAACAGAAAAACTGATTACGAGTTGGTCTCGCGCTCGGCCGATCTCGCCCAAGCCTTGGCGCCGAATACCCCTGCGGCGATTCCGCCCCGTGCGCCGCATAGCCCATGCACAAGCTTCCAATTGAATGCGGGCCAAACAGAGGCAAGCCACGTTCCCGATGTTTAAGCAATTGTTTTCAAAAGATAACGGGCTCGACAATTCGGCCCAATTGCACCGGTTGAGTGCATTGGCAAATTTTGTCCGGCTTTGTGGTGCGTTACTTGTTGTCGTGTGAACCGGTTTCAGACTGGCCGGCTTCAATGCGGTCAAGTTCCTCATCCATATCGGACTCCGACATGGGTGCGTAATCTTCCGAATCCGCAGGTTTGGGCTTGGTGATCATCGAGGCGACGATAATGCCCAACTCATACAGAATCCACAGCGGGACGGCGAGCATGAACTGTGAAATCACATCGGGCGGGGTAAAGATCGCGCCAATGACAAACGCGCCGACTATGACATAAGGGCGGATCTCGCGCAGTTTGGCAATCGACACCATCCCCATCTTCACCAGCAAGACCACCGCCACCGGCACCTCGAAGGTGATGCCAAACGCCATGAACAGCGTCATCACAAAATCGAGGTATTTGCCGATATCGGTCATCACCGCCACCCCTTCGGGTGCTACGCCGACAATGAAACCGAACACGATCGGAAACACCAGGAAATAAGCGAACGACATGCCCAGCAAGAAGAGAAGCACACTGGCAATCACCAGCGGCACACCGATGCGCCTTTCATGCTGGTACAAGCCTGGCGCCACAAATGCCCACACCTGATAGAACACCCAGGGCATGGCCAGCAGGAATGCGGTCATCATGGTGACCTTGATCGGCACAAAAAATGGTGTGGTGACTTCGGTTGCAATCATCTGCCCGCCCTTGGGCAGGGCTGCCAGCATGGGCTTAGCCAAGAGCGCATAGATATCCTGCGCCCAGGGAAACAGGCAGATGAAAATCACCACCACTGCAATCACTGCACGCAACAGGCGATCCCGCATTTCGATCAAATGCGAGATAAAGGAGTCGGGAACCTCACTCATGGTTTTGTTCCTGCCGTTCCGTCACGCGCGGGTTCGACCACGGCAGATGGCGTGTGCTCAGCCGCATTCTGATCGGGCTCATCAAGCGGCAGGCTTTGCTGTGGCGCAGGGGATATCTCAAGCGATTTTGTGTCCGCTTCGGCGGTGGAATGCTGGTCTTCCGCGACGGTCATCGTGGACATCGCCTTGCCGATATTGGCCGTCTCGTTACGCAGATAACCATCCACCACAGATGCCTCCTGCTCGACATTGGATACCGCCGACTCAACCGATTCCTTGAAGTCCTGCCCGGCCTGACGCAGTTCATCCATCTGGATTTCCTGACTGATATCTGATTTGACGGACGACACGTAGCGCTGCATGCGTCCATACAAATGACCTGCTGTACGCGCCACCTTGGGCAAACGCTCAGGACCAATGACGACCAGCGCAACAATGCCGATCATGAGAAGTTCAGTAAAGCCAATATCGAACATGGATTCAGGTACAAGCTGCAAGACTCAAGTCACAAGGCGTTTCCTTGCGGCTTGCACCTTGCCTCTTGCCGCTCAGCTCTGCTGCTTGTCCTTCACCTCAACGTCGATGGTGCGACCGTCTTTATCAGCACTGTCGCTGATCTTGGGCCCCTCTTCCTTCATACCTTCCTTGAATCCCTTGACCGCTCCGCCCAGGTCGCTGCCGACGTTGCGCAGTTTCTTGGTACCGAAAACCAGCAGTACCACCACCAGAACAATCAGCCAATGCCAGATGCTAAAGCTACCCATGGTCAGTCTCCTTAAAATTAATCTAGCTGCGGGGAACGGGATCGCCCCCGCCAAATACATGCACGTGAATATGAAACACTTCCTGACCCCCGCCGCGTCCGGTGTTGATCAAGGTCTTGAAGCCTGCGTCGAGTCCCAATTCCCTGGCCAGGCGTGGCGCCAGCAGCAGCATCTTGCCGAGCAGTTTTTCGTGTTCCGGCGAGCAATCGGCCAGCGAGGCAATATGCTGCTTCGGAATGATCAGGATATGTACCCGCGCAAACGGATGAATATCGTGAAACGCCAGCACCTCATCGTCTTCATAAACCTTGCCGCACGGCAACTGCCCCGTCGAAATTTTGCAGAAGATGCAGTCACTCATGTCGATTCGCCTTTTCCACCAGACCCGACAAGCCTTCGCGGCGCGCCAGTTCATTTAGTACGTCTGCCGGCTTCAGCCCCTTGTGCGCCAGCAGAACCAGGGTATGAAACCATAAATCGGCAACTTCGTAGATGATCTTTTCGGGCTGGTCATCCTTCGCCGCCATCACGGTTTCGGTCGCTTCCTCACCAATCTTTTTCAGAATGGCATCGGTGCCCTTTGCGTATAATTTGGCCACATAGGAACTGTCGGCGGATGCCAGCTTTCTGGCTTCCAGCGTTTCAGCGAGACGGTCCAGGATGTCGCTCATTTACTATAGATCTCAGCCGGATTCTTGAGCACGGGCGCGGTTGTCACCCATTGGCCGTTTTCAAGTTTCTGGAAGAAACAGGAACGCCTCCCGGTATGACAGGCAATTCCACCCAACTGTTCAATTTTCAGCAGCACCACATCGCTGTCGCAGTCCAGGCGGATTTCGCTGACATTCTGAATATGGCCAGATTCCTCACCCTTGCGCCACAGTCTGTTGCGCGAGCGTGACCAGTACACGCCGCGCAACGTGCGCGCGGTTTCTTCCAGGGCCTCGCGGTTCATCCACGCGACCATCAGGATCTCGCCGCTGGCAGCATCCTGGGCGATCGCCGGCACCAGTCCATGCGCATCCCATTTGACAGCAGCCAGCCAGTCGCTCACAGGCGAACCTCGATGCCATGCTGCTTCATGTAGCGCTTGGCCTCCTCGATGCTGTGCTCGCGGAAGTGAAAAATACTCGCCGCCAATACTGCATCGGCACGACCTTCTTTCACCCCGTCGACCAGATGCTGAAGATTGCCCACCCCGCCGCTGGCGATGATGGGGATATCCACCGCATCCGAAATCGCGCGCGTCAGTTCCAGGTCAAACCCACTCTTGGTGCCATCACGGTCCATTGAGGTCAGCAGCAACTCACCGGCCCCATAAGCTTCCATTTTCTTCGCCCACTCGATGGCATTGAGTCCGGTAGCCGTGCGGCCGCCGTGAGTGAAGACTTCCCAATGATCGCCCACGCGCTTGGAGTCAATCGCCACCACGATGCACTGGTTGCCGTACCGGTCAGATGCGTCTTTCACCAGTTGCGGATTATTGACGGCAGACGTATTGATGCTGACCTTGTCCGCCCCGGCATTCAACAGACGCTGGATGTCGGCCACGACGCGCACCCCGCCGCCCACCGTCAGCGGAATGAACACTTCAGACGCAACGGCTTCGATGATGTGAAGAATCAGATCGCGATTATCGGAGGACGCAGTGATATCGAGAAAGGTCAGCTCGTCCGCGCCTTCTTCGTTGTAGCGCCGCGCGATTTCGACCGGATCGCCGGCATCTTTCAACTCGACAAAGTTGGTGCCTTTGACCACGCGGCCATTGGTCACATCGAGGCAGGGAATGATGCGTTTGGCTAACATGGCTGCTCTGATTTCACATCACAGCCCGAACACGCCGCCGGCCAGTTCGTCAGCCAGTTTCTGCGCCTGGGGAAAGTCGAGCGTGCCCTGGTAAATCGCACGACCGGTGATCGCGCCGATGATGCCATCCCTGGCAACAACGGACAGGGCCTTGACGTCGTCAAGATTGGTGACGCCACCACTGGCGATCACGGGAATCGACAAGGCTTGCGCCAGCCGCTGCGTGGCCTCGATGTTGACGCCGGTCAGCATGCCATCGCGTCCGATATCGGTGTAAATGATGGCTTCGACGCCATAGCCTTCAAAGCGTTTGGCCAGATCGATCACGTCGTGACCGGTAATCTTGGACCAGCCCTCAACCGCAATCTTGCCGTCCTTGGCATCCAGCCCGACCATCACGTGACCGGGAAACGCATCGCAGGCCTCATGCAGGAAGCCGGGATTTTTGACCGCAGCCGTGCCGATGATGACGTAGCGCACGCCATCGTCGAGGTAGCGTTCAATCGTGGCGAGATCGCGGATACCGCCGCCCAATTGCACCGGCATGTCGTCGCCTACAGCCTCCACAATGGAACGGATCGCCGCGTCGTTGACCGGCTTGCCGGCAAACGCACCATTGAGGTCAACCAGATGCAGGCGGCGTGCGCCCAGGTCTTTCCAGTGGCGCGCCATGGCCGCCGGGTCTTCGGAAAACACGGTGGCCTTGTCCATTTCGCCTTGCTCGAGACGCACGCAGTGGCCGTCTTTAAGGTCGATCGCAGGAATAATCAGCATGGTCGTACAGTAAATAAATAAGTTAGGCGCAGGCAGCGCCGGTCATATCACAGGCAGTTTCAGTTTCACCTGGATTCCAGGTTACAAAATTGCCCAACAGCATCAATCCATCATTGCCACTTTTTTCCGGATGAAACTGCACAGCAAAAATATTCTTGGTGGCCACCGCACAGGTGAACGGGAACGGGTAGTGCGAAAATCCGGCAATCACTTCAGGCGAGGTTGGCTGCACGAAATAGCTGTGCACAAAATAGAAACGGGCGCCTTCCTCAATACCCACCCACAATGGGTGAGGCGCCGCCTGGTGTACGTTGTTCCAGCCCATGTGCGGCACCTTCAATTTATCGCCGGCTGCATCGTGCATTGCCACATGCGGAAAACGCTGCACGCTGCCCGGCAGAATGCCCAGGCAACCTGCATCACCTTCTTCGCTATGCTCGAACAACACCTGCAAACCCATGCAGATGCCCAGGAAAGGCTTGTTGTGGGCCGCGTCGATGATCACCTGGCGCAACCCGCGCGCATCGATTTCGCGCATGCAGTCGGGTGCCGCACCCTGCCCCGGAAACACCACGCGCGTGGCCTCGGCAATCACGGCAGGGTCGGACGTTATCACCACGCTGGCAGCCGGGGCGACATGCTCAATCGCCTTGGCAACCGAACGCAGATTGGCCATGCCGTAATCGATGACGGCGATATCGACGCTCACAGCGCAGCCATCTCGATTTGCAGTGCGCTCATAGCGCAGCCACCTGGGATTGTCGGTGCGCTCATAGCGCACCTTTTGTCGAAGGCAGCACATTGCCCATGCGCGCGTCGGCTTCCACGGCCATGCGTAGCGCCCGGCCAAACGCCTTGAAGATGGTTTCGGCCTGATGGTGTGCATTGATGCCGCGCAGGTTGTCGATATGCAGTGTCACCCCGGCGTGATTGATGAAGCCACGGAAAAACTCCAGGAACAGATCGACGTCGAATTCACCGATGCGCGCACGGGTGTAATCGACGTGATATTCCAGTCCCGGGCGTCCCGACAGATCGATCACCACGCGCGACAGCGCTTCGTCGAGCGGTACATAGGCATGGCCGTAGCGGCGTATGCCTTTCTTGTCACCGAGTGCCTGGGCGAAGGCCTGTCCAAAGGTAATACCCGCGTCTTCCACGGTATGGTGCGCATCAATGTGCAGATCACCCTTGGCCTGGATATCCAGGTCAATCAACCCGTGACGCACGATCTGGTCGAGCATGTGGTCAAGAAACGGGACGCCGGTGGCGAGCGTGCCGATGCCGGTGCCATCAAGATTGAGGCTGACCGTGATCTGGGTTTCCAGGGTATTGCGGGTGACTTGGGCGGTGCGCATGGCGTTTTAAATTAAGGCTGTAGTCGGATTCTAGCAGGCCACAATCGCTTTCAACGCGTCGACCAGCGCATTACATTGCGCATCGGTTCCCACGGTGATGCGTAAAAACGGCGCAATCCGGGCTGGGCGCGTGAAATGACGCACGATAATACTGCGCTCGCGCAAGGCGGCAGTCAGTGCAGCGCCCTCATGTGCCGGATGGCGGGCGAAGATGAAATTGGCTGCGGAGGGCAGCACCTCGAATCCCATTGCCATCATCGCCTCCACCAGATGGGTGCGCGTGGCCACCACTTTGGTGCACAGCGACTCGAAGTAAGCATGGTCTTCGATCGACGCCAGCGCGCCTGCCTGGGCGAAGCGATCCAGCGGGTAGGAATTGAAACTGTCCTTGACCCGGTTCAAGGCTTCAACCAGATGCGGTTGACCGATGGCATAGCCCACCCGCAATCCCGCCAACGCATGCGACTTGGACAGGGTGCGCACCACCAGCAGCTGCGGATGGCGGGCCACCAGTCCGATTGCCGATTCGCCGCCAAAATCGATATAGGCTTCGTCGACCACCACAACCGAATCGGGATTAGCGGCAAGCAGACGTTCAATCTCGCTCAATGCCAGCAAACACCCGGTTGGCGCGTTGGGATTGGGGAAAATCACCCCGCCGTTGGGCGTCAGGTAATCGTTCACATCGATCTCAAACGATTCGTTGAGAGGAATCGTTCGATAGGCAATTTCATACAGCCCGCAATACACCGGATAAAAGCTGTAGGTGATATCCGGAAACAAAGTCGGCAGATCGTGCTTCAGCAGCGCCATGAAGGCATGCGCCAGCACCTCGTCGGAGCCGTTGCCGACAAACACTTGATCGACCGTTACGCCATGCAACGCAGCGATACCCGCGCGCAGTCGATCCGAGCCGGGGTCGGGGTACAGACGCAAGGATTCGGCAGCCTCGGCACGCACCGCTTCCAACACCCGTGGGCTGGGGCCATAGGGGTTTTCATTGGTATTGAGTTTGACCAGATTGGTCAGCTTGGGCTGCTCGCCCGGCACATAGGGCGTCAGGCCGTGCACCACGGCACTCCAATAGCGGCTCATCGGAATAGCGGACTCACTTATGAATCAGGCGATATTCGGCGGAACGCGCGTGCGCCTGCAGGCCTTCGCCGTAGGCCAGCGTGGCGGCGATCCGCCCCAGCGTCTGCGCACCCGCCTGCGACACGTGAATCAGGCTGCTGCGCTTCTGGAAATCGTAGACGCCCAGCGGCGACGAGAACCGGGCGGTGCGCGAAGTGGGCAGCACATGGTTCGGGCCGGCACAATAATCTCCCAGCGACTCGCAGGTATTCTTGCCCATGAAGATCGCGCCGGCGTGGCGCAATTTCGGCAACAAGGCATCGGGATCGGCCACCGACAGTTCCAGGTGCTCCGGCGCAATGGTGTTCGAAATTGCCGCCGCATCGTCGAGGTCGCGCGTCTTGATCAAGGCACCGCGGTTGGTCAGCGAGGTGCGGATCACGTCGCTGCGCGGCATCTCATCGATCAGTTTGTCGATCGCTGCCGCCACCGCATCCAGATAGGCGGCATCGGGCGACAACAGGATTGACTGCGCCATTTCGTCATGCTCGGCCTGCGAAAACAGGTCCATCGCCACCCATTCCGCCGGGGTGCTGCCATCGGCGATCACCAGGATTTCGGACGGGCCGGCGATCATGTCGATGCCCACCGTACCGAACACCCGGCGCTTGGCGGCAGCCACATAGGCGTTGCCGGGGCCCACGATCTTGTCCACCTGCGGCACGGTCTCGGTACCGTAAGCCAGCGCCGCCACCGCCTGCGCCCCGCCAATGGTGAACACACGGTCCACCCCGACAATCGCGGCGGCTGCCAGCACCAGTTGATTCTGTTCGCCCCCCGGCGTCGGCACCACCATGATGAGTTCGCCGACACCGGCCACCTTGGCGGGAATTGCATTCATCAGCACCGATGAGGGATAGGCGGCCTTGCCGCCCGGCACATACAGTCCAACACGGTCAAGTGGGGTGATCTTCTGCCCCAGCACCGTGCCGTCGTCTTCTGTATAGGTCCACGATGACAGGGTCTGCCGCTCGTGATAACGGCGCACACGCTCTGCTGCGGCTTCCAGCGCAAGACGGGTATCGGCTGGCAATTGTGTGAGCGCATCCTGCAACTGGGCTGCCGTCAACTCCAGGCTGGCCAGTGACGGGGCAGGCAGTCGGTCGAAACGCTCGGTATACTCAAGCACTGCAGCATCGCCCCGCTTTTTCACGTCATGCAGGATCCCGGCAACCGTCTGCTCAATGGCGGCATCGGCAGCATCATCAAATTGCAACAAACGGGCAAGGCGTGCCTTAAAATCAGGCTGCGTGCTATCAAGTCGGGTGAGCGTAACCACAGGAATCCATCTCCAAAAACGTGAGGTTGATTGTACCGTTTTTTAGTGCCGCGCCGCGCCTGAGCGGGATCTGCCAAACAACAACCGTACCCATTCCGGAAGTTAGACAAAGTCTAGAATATTGATTACCATGAAACCCATGCATTACACACGCGACAATATGGCCGAACTTCTGCGTGGCCACGATATCAACCCGACCCACCAGCGGATCGAGATTGCGCACGCCTTGTTTTCGCGCCAGGAACACCTCTCGGCCGACCAGGTCATGGCGATCGTCAACACCCGCCACTCCGAAACCTCCAAGGCCACGGTCTACAACACGCTCAAGCTGTTTCTGGAGAAAAGGCTGATACGTGAACTGATTGTTGACCCCAGCAAGGTGTTCTACGATCCCAACACCACCCCGCATCACCACATTTACGAAATCGACAGCGGCAAAATGTCCGACATCGACGCCGACCAGGTGAAGATTACCGGCCTGCCGCCGTTGCCTGACAATATGGTGACCGAAGGCATCGATCTCATCGTGCGCATCCGCAACAAGAACTGAATCCGTCCACCCGTCCATGAAACGGGTTCACATTGCCCCGACCCTGCTTGACGCCCAACTGGCTGCTGATGCGCTATCCAGCCTGGGAATCGTTACCCACATCCTGAACGCCAACGCTGCCGGCGCATTGGGCGAGTTGCCCTTCATGCAGGCCCAGCCTGAAGTGTGGGTCGAAGACGATGTGCAGGAAGCACGTGCACGTGAAGCCTTGACGGGATTGCACGACGCACAGCCACGGGATGAAAAAATCTGCCCGCATTGCGGCGAGCACAATCCGGGCAATTTTTTGAGTTGCTGGCACTGCGCCAGCGCCCTGCCTGACTGACTCGCCGGAATTCAGGACGCCTGCGGGTCCTTATTCAGCAGTTCGAGATGCGTCTGGTACTGGCGGACAAAAATCCGCTCCAACTCGTCAATGGCCTCGACCGCTGGCACACCGTGAATCAAATGACGGGTCATCTGCGCAGAGGCTTCATGAAAAACCTGATTGCGCTCCAGCATCGGATAGGTCTGCATCAAACGCTGAATCGCTTTCACGACATTTTCCTGCTCGGGGCGCGGAATCGACAGCGGTTCGCTGGGTGGCGCGGCTGCGGCTTCAGCCCCTTCCTTGCCCGCCAGAAATTCGGCGTAATCCAGCAAAGCCTGCTGTCGCGATTCCGATAACGCCCTGAAAATTGACAACAGGCGCTTGCTGTCACGCATTGGCAGTGCGTCCTTTGGCCGGTCGTTTCGATGGTGTCGCAGCGACATTGCATTGCTGGAATTTGTTGTCGACAAAGCTGATGAATGCGTCGAGCAGCTTGCTGCGGAATTTTTCCGGTGCGTACACCATGGTCAACTCGCGCGTCAGCCTGGGTTCCAGTTGCACCGCAACCAGCGTGCCGAGCTGGATTTCCTTGTTGACCGTCGACGCAGACATGATGGCCACCCCGAGATTGGCCTCAACCGCCCCCTTGATCGCCTCGCGGCTCCCCAGTTCCATCTCGATATGCAGATCATCCGGGTTGACGCCATTGCTCTTGAAGAAACCGTCCACCACTTCGCGCGTTCCCGATCCATGCTCGCGTGACACATAGGGCTGCTCGGCAATTTCGCGTGCATTCACGCTCCCACGTGAGGCCATTGCATGATTGGGCGAGCAAATCATCACCAGCTCATCTTCGCAGCATGCCAGCGTCGTCAAAATAGGAATATGTGATGGCGCCTCGATCAGGCCGACGTCAAGCGAATGGTCTGCCACCTTGGCGGCCACGGTTTCCGAGTTGGCAACCGTGAGCTGCGCCTGCACTTGCGGGTAACGCTGTTTGAACTCGCCCAGAATACGCGGCAACAGATATTCAGCGATAGTCGTCGATGCCCCGATCATCAGGGGTCCGGTCACCTGGCCTGTCAACTCGCCCACCCGTGCGTCCATCTCCGCCGTCAAGGCGAGAATGCGTTCGGCATAGCCCAGCACCAGATCTCCCGCAAGCGTCAGGGAAATCTTGCCGTGGCTTCGCTCAAACAAACGGGTATTGAAGTGCTCTTCCAGCTGCTTGACCTGAAAAGTCACGGCCGGCTGGGTCATATACAAAGTATCGGCGGCCTTGGTAAAGCTGAGCTGCTTGGCAACAGTGTAGAATACTTGAAGTCTGCGGTCGGCCATAAATCCCCGTCCCCGGGTCAGAAAAGTTTTTTATTCAACCACAAACCCGCCCGTGTTGATACCTTCCCAATACCAAGTTGCTGTAATCGCTGAGCTTTCGCTCGCACCACAGACTCACCGCCACACGGCATCCCGCCGACCCTGATCGGACGGCCACATGAACCGCGCGTTTTATACCATTCTAATGGCGCAGTTCCTGTCCGCACTGGCTGACAACGCCCTGCTGTTTGCAGCGATTGGCCTGCTGGTATTTTTCTCGGCACCCGAGTGGTTCTCCCCCCTGCTACAAACCGTTTTTGTGGTCGCCTACATTGTACTGGCGCCCTTGGTTGGTCCCTTTGCGGATGCCTTGCCCAAAGGCCGTGTCATGCTGATTGCCAACACGGTCAAGTTTTTCGGTTGTCTGACCATGCTCATGGGATTGCCCCCCCTTTTGGCGTACGCCATCGTGGGTGTGGGCGCGGCCATGTATTCGCCTGCCAAATACGGCATCCTCACTGAACTGCTGCCGCCCGAAAAACTCGTCGTCGCCAATAGCTGGATGGAGGGCACCACGGTGGCGGCGATCGTGCTCGGCGCCATCATTGGCGGCGCCCTCATCAACCCGCAACTGGCAGAAAGCATACTCGCCAATTTCGGACTCACGGCCATTGTCATTGCGCCCAAGTTTGCCATTGTCGCCATCACGGTTCTTTACGTGGGCGCGGCGTTCGCCAACCTGTTCATCCCGCGCCTGCCAATCGACCACAAACTGCTCAGCAAGTCACCCCTGTATATCCTTCATGATTTCGGACACAGCTTCAAGCTGTTGTGGCGCGACCCGCTTGGCCAGGTCTCGCTCGCCGTCACCACCCTGTTCTGGGGGGTGGGCGCCACCCTGCGCCTGCTCATCATCGAATGGGCCGCGCTCAATCTGAAGTACAGCCTCAGCCAGGCCACCCAGCTCACTGCGGCCACCGCTGTCGGCATCGCACTCGGTTCCATCCTGGCAGGAAAATATGTCCGGCTTGAACATGCGATTCGCACCTTGCCTGCGGGCATTATCCTGGGCCTGGTGCCCATCGCACTGATCTGGGTCGACAGCCTGATTCCCACGCTGTTCCTGTTGACGCTGATTGGTGTGCTGGCAGGCTTTTTTGTCGTACCCATGAACGCACTGCTGCAACATCGCGGGCATTTGTTGATGGGAGCGGGGCACTCCATCGCCCAGCAGAACTTCAATGAAAACATCAGTATTTTGATGCTGACTGGCGCCTATGCCCTGATGATGCGGGCCGACTGGCACATTCACACGGTTGTCTGGGTATTTGGCCTGTTCATCACCAGCGTGATGACGCTCATTTGGCTACGGCATCGCAAAGATGTCGTGCACTGATTCCGGAAATCTCAACCTGACGCAGTTGGCCAAAGCAAAACCTGGCGTGTGAAAAGCCCGGTTCCATGCGAACCAAAGCCAAGTGTGATCATACCCAACGCCATACGAGCCTAAATGCAGTCAGGCCCAACCGCTTATCCGGATCAGGCCGGCCCCGGCCCTGTTCCACCTTGCGACTTCACCACGCTCATCGCCCCGGCAATCAGGGTGCTGATATCGGCCATATTGGACGGCACGATCAAGGTATTACCCGTCTTGGCGATACCGGCAAAGGCCTCGACATATTTTTCAGCCACTTTCAGGTTCACCGCCTGAATCCCGCCCGGCAACTCGATGGCACGGGCCACCCGCGCGATCGCTTCGGCATTGGCGACGGCAATGGCCTTGATCGCCTCCGCCTCGCCCTCGGCCACATTGATGGCCGCCTGTTTCTCGCCTTCGGACTCCTGAATCGCTGCATTGCGTTCGCCGGTGGCAATGTTGATCTGTTCCTGCATGCGACCTTCAGACGAAGCAATCAACGCACGCTTCTCGCGCTCGGCGGTGATCTGGCGCTGCATGGCATGGAGAATTTCCTTGGGTGGCGTCAAGTCCTTGATCTCATAGCGCAGCACCTTGACGCCCCAGTTGGTCGAGGCTTCGTTAAGTGCCATCACCACCCCACGGTTGATGTCATCGCGCTCTTCAAAGGTGCGGTCCATTTCCATCTTGCCGATCATCGAGCGCAGCGTAGTCTGCGCCAGTTGCGAAATCGCCGCGATATAGTCGCTCGCGCCGTAGGACGCCATCTTGGGATCGGTCACCTGAAAATACAGAATGCCGTCAACTGATAACTGCGTGTTGTCACGCGTGATGCAAATCTGGCTTGGCACATCAAGCGGAATCTCTTTTAACGAATGTTTGTAGGACACGTTGTCGATAAACGGAATGACCAGATTGAGACCGGGCACCAGCACTGCATGGAACTTGCCCAGACGCTCGACCACCCAGGCATTTTGCTGCGGCACCACCCGCACGCCCTTGGCGACGACAATGCCGATAACGATAAGAATAACCAGTGCGACGA
>CAYGMS010000029.1:0-7372 GCA_964350905.1 uncultured Thiobacillus sp.
TACGTCAGCACCCCATCCGCGCCCGCACGTTTGAACGCCAGCAACGCTTCCAGCACACACGCCCGCTCATCGAGCCAGCCATTTTGTGCCGCGGCTTTCAACATGGCATATTCGCCACTCACCTGATACGCATACGTTGGTGCGCCATACGCATCCTTGACGCGGCGTATGACATCCAGATACGGCATCCCCGGCTTGACCATGACCATGTCGGCGCCTTCCTGCAGGTCCATGCCAACCTCCCATAAGGCCTCATCGCTGTTCGCCGGATCCATCTGGTAGGTATGCTTGTTGCCCTTGCCCAGATTGGCCGCCGAACCCACTGCATCGCGGAAAGGCCCATAAAAACTGGAAGCATACTTAGCAGCATAGGCCAGAATACGGGTATGGATATGGCCCGCCCCTTCAAGCGCGGCGCGTAACGCCGCCACGCGACCATCCATCATGTCAGACGGGGCGACGATGTCGGCACCGGCCTGGGCGTGCACCACAGCCTGTTGCGCCAGCACGGCCACGGTCTCATCGTTCATGACATAGCCGCTATCGTCGATCAGGCCATCCTGGCCATGGCTGGTATAAGGATCCAGAGCAATGTCAGTCATGATGCCCAGGTCGGGAAAACGGCTTTTCAAGGCCGCCACAGTGCGCGGCACCAACCCCTCGGGGTTGAGCGCCTCTTCCGCGCCCAGTGTTTTCAGACCCGCGTCGATTACCGGAAACAGCGCCAATGCAGGAATGCCCAGTTGTACACACTCCTCGGCCACCGGCAGCAATAAATCGATCGACAAGCGCTCGACGCCGGGCATGGATCCGACCACCTCGCGCTTATTGTGTCCATCCAGAACAAAAACCGGATAAATCAGATCACCCGGAGTAAGTGTGTGCTCACACATCAAGCGGCGCGAGAACGCGTCACGCCTCATGCGGCGCATCCGTGCGGCGGGAAAAGTGGAAAGTGGCAGGTTCAAAAACTTCTCCAAAAAATTTGCAGAATGATGTGGAACTATTTACTGATGACCCTGCTCTATCAAGCAGACGATCTTGTATCGTCTTCCCGCTTCTCCTCCCTGAGCGGGATGCCTTAATCCCCTTAAGGCATTTTTAATGCCCCGGCCCCTCCCTTGGTCGGGGCTTTTTGTTTGGGGCAAAGCCACGCAGTTATTCGGTTGCGGGCTGGCTGGCCTGATGCGCCTGCAGAAACCAGCCTTCAATCAAGGCTGCGGCATCTTCCGCTCCCAGGCGGGACAAACTCGAGAATAACTGTACCGTAACCCCCTCAAGCACGGCCAGTTCCTGCTTGACGCGCCGCAAGGTCAGTGCTTTCTCGCTATTGGACAGCTTGTCCGACTTCGACAGGAGGATATGAACCGGCTTGCCAGTGGGCGTAAACCAGGCAAGCATCTGCCGATCCAGCGGCGTGAGCGGATGTCGTGCATCCATGATCAACACCATCCCCACCAGCGCTTCACGTTCCTGCAGGTAACGCGACAGCAAACCTTCCCACTTTGCCTTCACTTCAGGCGGAACTTTTGCATAACCGTAGCCGGGCAGGTCAACCAGATACGTATCCGCATCCAGCTCAAAGAAGTTGATCAACTGGGTGCGGCCCGGCGTTTTGGAGGTGTACGCCAAGCGATTGATTCTGGTTAAAAGATTGATTGCACTCGATTTTCCGGCATTTGATCGCCCGGCAAACGCCACTTCGGCGCGGCTATAGGGCAAATCGCGCAGCTGCGCGACGGAAGTGTGAAAATGGGCACGATTGAGCACGGGCTTGGCAGTCATATTAGTTGCCGCTAAACTACCCGTTTTCCCAAGTTTTGCAAGCTTCAGGAGCTTTTGATGAAACTAGTCGTCTCTTTGGTTGCCGCTCTGGCCGCCTCTTCCGCTTTTGCCCTCACCCCCGCTGCAGCTCCGGCCAGCAAAGGCGACCCCAAGGCGGCAGAAACTATCGTTAACCAGGTTTGTGCCGCTTGCCACGCGGTGGACGGCAACAGCGCCATTGCGGCCAACCCCAAGCTGGCCGGTCTCAATGCTGAATACCTCAACAAACAACTTGCTGATTACAAATCGGGCGAACGCAAGAACGCCGTGATGAGCGGCATGGTGGCAACGCTCACACCGCAGGACATGTTGAACTTGGCTGCGTATTTCAGCACTCAGCAACCCAAACCGGGAACGTCGCAGGATCAGACACTGGCGCTGCTCGGCCAGAAGATCTATCGCGGTGGTGTGCAAGGCGCTGGCGTACCGGCCTGCGCATCGTGTCACGGCGCACAAGGCAAAGGCATTCCGGCCCAGTTCCCGCGACTGGCCGGTCAACACAGCGAGTACATTTACACTCAGTTGAACAGCTTTCGTGTTCTCGACCGCGCCAATGACGCCGCCAAGATGATGCGCAGTATTGCCGCCAAGATGACCGATGCCGACATGAAAGCCGTGTCGGCATATATTCAAGGCCTGCGCTAGTGCACGGTTGTTGACACTTTAGTGGCTTTACAACCGCGGCCTACCCCTTGCGGGTAAACTTTTAGACCGCACTTGAGTCGATGAAAGGGTGGCGCAAGTCACCCTTTTTACTTGTGTCCTTCAGCGTATTTCCGCCTTAATGAACCCCTCCCCGCACTCCTTCGGCAAATCTCTATTCGAGCTGATGAGCTCAATGCGCTTTGCCATCAGCCTGCTGTCCATTCTCGCGGTGGCATCCATCATCGGCACGGTGCTGAAACAGGCCGAGCCCTACAGCAACTACATCATCCAGCTCGGCCCATTCTGGTTTCAAGTTTTCGAGAAACTGGGCCTGTATGACGTCTATCATGCCGCCTGGTTTCTGCTCATCCTGACTTTCCTGGTCGCCTCAGTCAGCGTCTGCATCATCCGCAACGGCCCGAATTTTGCACGCGAAATGAAAAGTTTTCGCGAGCACGTCAGCGAACAATCGCTCAACGCTTTCAAGCACCAGCATTCCGCCGACACTTCCCATACGCCCGAAGCGCTCGCCGCCAGTACACAGCGTTATCTGGAAGGCCAGGGCTATAAGGTCAAAAACCTGCCGCGCGAAGGCGGCGTACTGCTCGCCGCCAAAGCCGGTAGCTGGAACCGCCTCGGCTATTTTCTGGCGCATTCGGCCATCGTGATGATCTGTATCGGCGGCCTGCTGGACGGCAACCTGATATTCAAGGCGCAGCAAGTGCTGGGCGTCAAGAAGATCGAGACGCGCGACATCCCGCAAAGTCAGGTACCTGCCATTTCCCGGCTGTCCCCTTCCAACCCGTCATTCCGTGGCAGCGTGCAAATCCCGGAAGGGTCCAGCGCAAGCGTGGCCTTCCTGAACGTAGCCGACGGTTACCTGGTGCAGGATCTGCCGTTCACCATCGCCTTGAAGCAGTTCCGCATCGAACACTACACCACCGGCCAACCCAAAAACTTCGAGAGCGACCTCGAACTGTTCGATCGCTCGGGCAATAAAATTCGCGAAGCCACTATCGCCGTCAACCACCCACTGATCCACGACGGTATCGCCATATATCAAGCCAGCTTTGCCGATGGCGGGACGCGCCTCGCTCTCCGTGGCTGGAACCTGTTCGCACCGACGGCCTCGTCTTTCGACGTCACCGGCACCGTACATGAGCGCAGCACATTGACCAGCGAAGCGGGAAACTACACGCTGGAATTCATCGACTTCCGTCCGTTCAACATCGAAAACATGGGCGGTGAAATCACGGCGCCCCGCGACACCATGAGCGTGTTCGGCGGCAGCCCGATCAGCGATAACAAGCATCTGCGCAATGTCGGCCCCAGTTTTCAGTACAAGATGCGCGACACGCGCGGACAGGCACGCGAATTCAGCAACTACATGTTGCCGCTGGAACTGGAGGGGCGCTGGTACATGATGTCGGGGGTGCGTGATTCACCCAACGAGTCGTTCCGCTACATGCGCATGCCGCTGGATGCCGATGGTCGCATCGACAGCTTCATGCGGCTGCGCGGTGCCCTGCTGAATGCGCCATTGCGTCCCGAGATCGCTGCCCGCTTCGCCCGCCAGGCGCTGCCGCAAGACGCCTGGAATACCGAGATCGAGGACAAGCTGAAATTCAGCGCCAATCAGGTGCTGGCGCTGTTTGCCGAAGGCGGTTTTCAGACACTGGGCCAGTCCATTGAGGAAAAAGTAGCGGAAGCCGAACGTGATAAAGCCGCAGGCACCTATCTGCGCATTCTGGAACTCGCCGCATTCGAGGCCCTGTACATCGCCAACCGCCAGGCGGGTCTGCCCGCCCCCACGGCTGATGACGCCACAGGCTGGCTGGTGCGCGATTCGCTCAACAGCATCAGCGACATATTTGTCTATGGTGCACCGGTTTACCTGCAACTTATGCAGTACGACGAAGTCAAGGCTACCGGTCTGCAACTCACCCGCTCGCCCGGCCAGAACGTGGTCTATTTGGGCTCGCTCTTGCTGACGCTCGGCGTATTCTTCATGCTTTACGTGCGCGAGCGCCGGGTCTGGCTGCTGGTCAAGCCCGGGCGTGCATTGCTGGCCATGTCGTCCGCCAAGCACACGATCGATTTCGAAACAGAATTCACGCAACACGCGCAAGCACTCGATACGCTTGCCAGGTAATCCGGAGATTCACCATGGAACTCGCCCTCAATCAACCTGCCCCGCTATTGAAACGCCTGTCCTGGTTTGACTGGCTGTTTGCTGCAATCATCCTGGCTGGCGGTCTGTTTGCCTTGTCACGTTACGGCGAATTCATGGATATTTATGAAAAAGCCATCCTGCTGGCAACCATTCCCTCGCTGGCCGTGTTCGGCTGGTTCTGGAAACCCTTCCGCCCGCTGTCCATCGTGGTCGGCGCAATCAGTCTGTTCGCCATCAGCCAGTACCAGGGCAACCTGGCACGCATGGAAGAAGCGTTCTTCCTCAAGTACCTGATCTCCAGCCAGGCAGCCATCATGTGGATGTGTGCGTTGTTTGGCCTGGCCACGCTGGCTTACTGGGCTGGCCTGCTGGCACGCTCCGACTTCATTATGAAAACCGGCAGCGCCCTGACCTGGTCAGCCATCGCCATGGGCTTTACCGGCCTGATGGTGCGCTGGTACGAGTCCTATCTGATTGGTCACGACGTCGGCCATATCCCGGTGTCCAATTTGTACGAGGTGTTCGTTCTGTTCTGCCTCATCACTGCGATGATGTACCTGTATTACGAAGCCCAGTACCGGACCCGCCAACTGGGTGCGTTTGTCCTGCTGGTGATTTCGGCCGCTGTCGGCTTCATCCTCTGGTACACCTTCGACCGCGGCGCACATGAAATCCAGCCGCTGGTGCCCGCTCTGAAATCCTGGTGGATGAAGTTGCACGTGCCAGCCAACTTTGTTGGCTATGGCGCCTTCTCGATTTCAGCCATGCTCGGCACGGCCTATTTGCTTGTTCAGCGCGGCATTCTGGCTAGCCGCCTGCCCAAGCCCGAAGTAATCGACGACATGATGTACAAGGCCATCGCGATCGGCTTTGCCTTCTTCACCATCGCCACCATACTCGGCGCAATGTGGGCCGCCGAAGCCTGGGGTGGCTACTGGTCATGGGATCCCAAGGAAACCTGGGCACTGATCGTGTGGCTGAACTATGCGGCCTGGCTGCATATCCGCCTGGTCAAGGGCCTGCGTGGCCCGATGCTGGCCTGGTGGGCAGTGGTGGGGCTGTTTGTCACCACCTTCGCGTTCCTCGGTGTAAACATGTTCCTGTCGGGACTGCATTCCTACGGCACCTTGTAATAAAATCGGGCGCGGCTGAAATTCTCCCGCGCCCATTGTTTGCCCCCCGTTTTTACCTAGTCTACTGAGCATGAAGCGTCCGGCAGGCTCATACGTAAAACCCCTTCTTTACATCATTCCCCTGGCACTGATCGCTCTGGCGGCCAGCCTGTGGTTGACTTCGCGCAACCCGCCCCAGGAAACAGTCGAACCCATCACCACAGCACTGTGGAAACTGGACTTTCCTGACAGCAACGGGCAACAACAGCCTTTATCGCAATGGCGCGGCCAGGTGGTGGTGCTGAATTTCTGGGCAAGCTGGTGTGCGCCCTGCCGTGAGGAGATGCCGGATTTTGTCGCCTTACGCACCGAATATCAGGCGAAAGGCGTGGAATTTATCGGCATTGCCATGGATAATCCGGCCAATGTCACACGGTTTTTGCAGCAATTCCCGGTCAACTATCCTATTCTGATCGGTGAAGATGGCGCGCACAGCCTGATACGCCAACTTGGCAACCAAAGTGGGGGACTTCCCTACACGATCGTGATTGATCGCCGTGGCAATATCGTACGGAACCATTTGGGACGACTAACGCGCAGCACACTTGAAGCCGACCTGCGTAAAATAGTCAGCAAGTAGTGCTTTAGCAGCAATATCTGGACAATTTACCCTCATTTACGGCAAAATCGCTGCATGACGACTAAACGAACCGGCCGCTCTGCGACCAAATCGGCTCCCAGTCTGCACCCACATATCCTGGTTCTGCATGGCCCCAACCTCAACTTGTTGGGCAGCCGCGAACCCAGGCACTATGGGCTTGCCACGCTTGACGATATCAATCGTGCACTGGTCGGTCGGGGCGAAACAGCCGGGGCCCACGTCGCAACCTTCCAGCACAACCATGAAGGGGCCTTGATCGACCGGGTGCACCAGGCCGCACGCGACCACGTGGATTTTATTGTCATCAATCCCGCCGCATACACCCACAGCAGCGTCGCACTGCGTGATGCCCTGGCCGCCACGGCCATCCCCTTTGTTGAAGTACACCTTTCCAACATCTACGCGCGCGAATCCTTCCGCCATCATTCGTATTTTTCCGACCTCGCGGTTGGCGTCGTGTCCGGTCTCGGCGCACATGGCTACGAACTGGCACTGGAATATGCCCTGCGTCACCTCCAAAACAGGACCCCCCATGGATCTCAGAAAACTGAAAAAGCTCATTGATCTGGTCGAAGCCTCTGGCATCGCCGAGCTGGAAATCACCGAAGGTGAAGAAAAAGTCCGCATTGCCAAAAGCATCGCCGGCGCGCCCATGATGATGGCGCATGCGCCACAGATGACGCACGCCCCGGCCCCGGCAGCACCGGCTGTAGCCGCGGCGCCGGCTGAAGACGTCCTGCCCGATGGCCACGTGGTGCGTTCGCCCATGGTCGGCACCTTCTACCGTGCTCCGGCGCCCAACTCTAAAAACTTTGCAGAAGTCGGCCAGAGCGTGAATGCCGGTGACACGCTGTGCATCATCGAGGCGATGAAGCTCCTGAACGAAATCGAATCGGACCAGGGCGGCGTCATCAAGGCCATCCTGGTTGAAAACGGCCAGCCGGTGGAATATGGCGA
>CAYGMS010000029.1:7472-9988 GCA_964350905.1 uncultured Thiobacillus sp.
GCCAACCGCGGCGACCAGCTGCCGCAAGGCAGCGCAGCGACGAAGTCAAACCGCCCAGCAGCCGAGGGCTGCAAGGGCGATTTTGCCGCGGGAGCTCTCCATGTTTGAAAAAATATTGATTGCCAACCGCGGCGAAATCGCCCTTCGCATCCAGCGAGCCTGCCGCGAAATGGGCATCAAGACGGTCGCCGTCTATTCCGAGGCCGACCGCGCCGCCAAGTATGTCAAGCTGGCCGATGAATCAGTCTGCATCGGCCCGGCCTCGTCGCTGCAAAGCTATCTGCACGTACCGTCCATCATCGCCGCAGCTGAAGTCACCGACTCCGCAGCCATCCATCCCGGCTATGGTTTTTTGTCTGAAAACGCCAATTTTGCCGAGCGGGTGGAGTCCTCGGGCTTTACCTTCATCGGCCCACGCCCCGACAACATCCGCCTGATGGGCGACAAGGTGGCGGCCAAGCAGGCCATGATCGAAGCCAAGGTGCCGTGCGTGCCAGGCTCGGATGGCGCGCTCACCGATAACGACGATGAAACCATCAAGACCGCAGCCCGTATCGGCTACCCGGTCATCATCAAGGCCGCAGGCGGCGGCGGCGGACGTGGCATGCGCGTGGTCCACACCGAAGCCGCGCTGTTGAACGCGGTGACCATGACCAAGACCGAGGCGGGTGCCGCCTTCGGCAACCCCATGGTCTACATGGAAAAATTCCTGCAGACACCGCGCCATATCGAAATCCAGATTCTGGCCGACGAACATGGCAATGCGGTCCACCTGGGCGAGCGTGACTGCTCGATGCAGCGCCGCCACCAGAAAGTGCTGGAAGAAGCGCCCGCGCCCGGACTCGACCCCAAGCTGCGTGACAAGATCGGGGAGCGCTGCGCCGAAGCCTGCCGCAAGATTGGCTACCGGGGTGCCGGCACCTTCGAGTTCCTGTACGAAAATGGCGAGTTCTATTTCATCGAGATGAACACCCGGGTACAGGTCGAGCACCCGGTGACCGAGATCATCACCGGCATCGACATCGTGCAGACCCAGATCCGTGTCGCCGCCGGCGAAAAGCTGCCGTGGAAGCAAAAGGATATCCAGTTCAGAGGCCATGCCATCGAGTGCCGCATCAACGCCGAGCACCCGACCACCTTCGTTCCCAGCCCCGGCAAACTCACCAATTACCATGCGCCTGGCGGCCCCGGCATCCGCGTTGACTCGCACGTCTACCACGGCTACTACGTGCCGCCGCACTACGATTCGATGATCGGCAAGGTGATCGCCTATGGCGATACGCGTGACCAGGCCATTGCCCGCATGCGCGGGGCGCTGATGGAAATGATCATCGAGGGCATCCAGAGCAACATTCCATTGCACCAGGATCTGCTGAATGATGCCGCGTTCATTGCCGGCGGCACCAGCATTCATTACCTGGAACACAAACTGGCCGGAGAAAAGGGCTGATCCAAACCATCCGGGCAGGCGGTGCACGCACCGCCCGTTCCCCATTCTGATTACTGCCCACCACACATGCCCTGGCAATCCGTCCGCATCCTCGTCGACTCCAAACAGGCCGAGCCGTTATCCGATGCGCTGATGGAAATCGGCGTGCTGTCGGTATCGCTGGAAGATGCCGATGCCGGCACCGTGGACGAAACGCCCCTGTTCGGCGAGCCTGACCACCCCACGGCCGAATTGTGGCCGCACAGCATCGCAGCCGTACTCATGGACGAGCACGCCAATGTGGCCGAAACACTGGCCGCCGCCGCGAAACAGGCGGGGGTTCCCACCCCGACCGAATACACGGTCGAAATCGTGGCCGAACAGGACTGGGTGCGCCTGACGCAATCGCAGTTCGACCCCATCCCGATCTCGCCGCGCTTGTGGATTGTGCCGACCTGGCACGATGCCCCCGACAGCAGCGCGATCAACCTCAAACTCGACCCCGGCCTGGCCTTCGGCACCGGCAGCCACCCGACGACCCGGCTCTGTCTGCGCTGGCTCGACGCGCATATTGCCGGTGGCGAAACCCTGCTGGATTATGGTTGCGGCTCCGGCATCCTCGCTATCGCCGCAGTCAAACTGGGTGCGGCACGGGTTGACGGTGTCGATATCGATCCGCAGGCAGTGACGGCCTCGTGCGATAACGCCATGCTTAACGAGGTCAGCGCTCATTTCTGCCTGCCCGGTGAACTCGCATCAGGGCAATACGGCATCGTTGTCGCCAACATCCTCACCAATCCGCTCAAGGGCATGGCACCGCTTCTGGCTGGCCGCGTGCAGACGGGCGGGCAACTGGTGCTGTCCGGCATTCTGGCCGAGCAGGCTGAAGACGTCATGGTGGTATACCGCGACTGGTTTGACTTCGAGCCACCCGAAATCGACGAGGGCTGGGTCCGCCTGGCGGGCGTCAAACAGTGAGCTATCGCACCACCTGCCCGCATTGCGTCAGCGTGTTCCGCCTCGGAACCGACCAGCTCGACGCTGCACAGGGCTGGGTGCAATGCAGCGTATGCGGTGCCGCCTTCGA
>CAYGMS010000029.1:10088-13896 GCA_964350905.1 uncultured Thiobacillus sp.
CCCGCCTGCTGCGCGTATCGAATATGCCACCCCCATGCCCGGTTCCACGCGACTCCGGACGTCCTCACGCCGCATCAGTCCTTGGGTGTGGGGGATCGCCAGCACACTGCTGCTACTGGTGTTGCTGGCACAGACCGCCTACTTCCTGCGCGACACCCTCGTCAGCCGGCTGCCGCAAACCCGTCCGGCATTCGAACAGGTCTGCGCCATGGTCGGCTGCAGCCTTTCCCTGCCTAAAAACCTGGCCCTGCTGCAAATCATCGGTTCCGATCTGCAGACCGAAGCCAGCGGCCGGTTCAAGCTCACCCTCACGCTTGGCAACCGGGCCCATCAGGTGCAGGCCTGGCCGGTTCTGGTGCTCACCCTGACCGACCAGCGCAACCGCCCCCTAGCGCGGCGCAGCTTTGCGCCCAGCGAATATCTGGAAGACACCCAGCGCATTGCAAGCGGCATTCCACCGCGCAGCGAACAGCCCTTAAGCCTGCCGTTGACCGTACGTGACCTGGCGCCCATGGGTTTCAACCTGCGGTTGACGTACTGACACCCGCGGAAACAAAAACAGCATCCCGCTATTCGGTGCCCCAGTACGGCGTGGCGATCGCCTCGCCAAGGTCTGCTTCCACCAGGCGGCGGCGCACTTCCAGCAGCCTGTCAATGAGCGCCGGCTCGGCGCGAGCATAGCCTTCGGCGTCGGGGACGCGCTTCACCACCACGCCGAGCAGTTCGGTAATGGCATTGCCGATGGAGTTCTGGCTGATGGTGACGATGAGCTTCCCGGCATCGTTGCGATAGATGAGCTGCTTGAAGGCAGGCTGCCAGCGGATGGCGTTGGCATACCGGGCGTCGTGGATGCAGCGGTCGCGCACCATCTTCGCGGCCTTCAGGAAGTCGTTGTTGAAGAGCAGCGTCTCCTCCACGAGATCCGGGAAGTAAACGTCGCGCGGCATGGGGGAGTTGCGCGTGGAGACCTGGCCGAAGAAGGTGCGGTAAAAGTCGAGGAAGCCCTTGAGAAGCATGTCGTACTCCTTCCAGAAGCGCGGCTGCTTGAGTGATTCGGCGCCGCCGGTGACTTCCCAGCTCGGCAAGCCCTGCGGGTAACCGGTCAGCGCAATCTTGCAAGAACCCGCCTGGCACGGCCTGAGGATCTCCAGGTCCAGCCCGTCGAAGAAAACCCGATAAACGTCGCGCATATGGGCCTGGAAAAGCGAATGCTGTCCACCGTCAGTAAGGTTGGGATTGTTCGTGTCAGCCAGCGGAGCGGTGGCGAGCTCGGCCTTGTCGAAAACGATGAAGTGGTTGTGCAGCATGCGGATCGACGGCACACCGGGCGAAGTGAGCGACCAGGTCGCGTCGAGGCTCGCCTCGCCGGCGAGGACGAGGTGCCGGTCGGAGTCCGGGTAGCGCTCCAGCATGAAGTCGAAGATGATCTGGTTCATGCGGTTCCAGACGTTTTTCACGGCTTCCGGCACCTGGGTGCGGCGCACTGGGCGGCCCAGTGGGTCAAGGATGCGCTCGGAGGTGTTGTAGATGATCGAGGCGTCGAACTCGTTGCTATGGCCGAGGGCCTTGCGATAAAGCAGCAGACCCTCGGGGCTGGTGAGCAGGCCGTTGTTGTTTACCAGATCGTTGAGATTCTCCGTGCTGTTGAAGAACTCGTTGGGTTTCATACCCTCCGGTACCTCGAGCGGGATAGGGCGGAAGGGATTGACGATCTCTCTTGGGCCTGACTGCATGGTGTTGCTCCGAAAAGATGACTGGCGTCCAGCATTGCACCACGCAGCATCGGCGCAAGGCAATGAGGGGATTTTTATCGTTACATAGGCCCCGTTAATCCGCTCCGCCGGGTGCCACGGGAATGAGAGACCGGCGCCGGGGCGTCTGGCATCACGCCAGGCGTAGAGGCCAGGTCTAGATTCATACACATCCGGTACTGGCTGGCGGATCGCTTCTTCGGTATAGTTCGCCTTCCCGTTGCGGGAGAGCGCGTGCAGGTTGAATCAACCCGGCCGCCACCGAAGGCGTAACCCACCCGGAATCGCTCAGGTAAACCGGACCGCAACAGCTGGAACACTCTGGAGAGCGCGGGGCTGTGTATCACCACCAGCCAACCGCCACCGAAGGGGCAGCGGCGGTCTGAATTCAGGCCGCCGTAATCTCTCAGGTACCAAGGACAGAGGGGTGGAGTGCATTCACGCTTCACCCTTTTCTATTTTTGGTTACCGACCCAATGCTCAAGCAAACCCCGCTCAACGCCACCCACCGCGAATCCGGCGCCAAAATGGTCGATTTCGGCGGCTGGGACATGCCGGTGAACTACGGTTCGCAGATCGAGGAACATCACACTGTCCGCAGCGGTTGCGGGCTGTTCGACGTCTCGCACATGCTGCCACTGGATATCAGGGGCGCCAATGTCCGCGCCTTTCTGCGCCGCCTGGTCGCCAACAACGTCGACAAACTGCAGGTGCCGGGCAAGGCCTTGTATTCGTGCATGCTGAACGAAGCCGGCGGCGTCATCGACGACCTCATCATCTACTTCATGGACGAATCCTGGTTCCGTCTGGTGGTCAACGCCGGCACGGCAGAAAATGACCTCGCGTGGATGGAAAAACTGAACGCCGACTGGGCGATGGGCCTGACGCTGACTCCACGGCGCGACCTGGCCACGATCGCCATTCAGGGCCCCAATGCAACGCAGGCACTGAACGAGGCGTTGCCCGGCGTCGACAGCATCACGGGCAATCTCAAACCTTTCAACGCCGCCGCCATGGGTGAAATGTTCATCGCCCGCACCGGCTACACCGGCGAAGACGGCTACGAGGTGATGGTGCTGGCGAAAGCCGCGCCCTTCTTCTGGAAAGCGCTGGTCGAAGCCGGTGGCAAACCGATCGGCCTCGGTGCACGCGACACGCTGCGGCTCGAAGCCGGGCTGAACCTCTACGGCCAGGACATGGATGAAACCACCTCGCCGCTCGAATCCGGCCTGGCATGGACGGTGGACCTGAAGACCGCACGCGACTTCGTCGGCCGCAAGGCGCTCGAAGCCAGCGAAGTGACGAAGCAACTCGCCGGCCTGATCCTGCTGGACAAGGGCGTGCTGCGCAGCCATCAAAAAGTCATCACCAAAAACGGTGATGGCGAGATCACTTCCGGCACATTTTCGCCTACGATGCAACAATCGATTGCACTCGCCCGCATTCCGCTCGGCATCGCGCCGGGCGAGGAAGTTGAAGTCGAGATCCGCGACAAGAAACTGAAAGCCAAAGTGGTGAAATATCCGTTCGTGCGCAACGGCAACGTTTTGATTTAAAAAACCATTCGATCCGCGAAGGACGCGAAGAAACGCGAAGCAAACCCTGGTCGTTTTTGATTTTCTTCGCGCCCCTTCGCGTCCTTTGTGGATAAAACTGATTTAACTGGAGCAAACCATGAGTATTCCTGCTGACCTCAAATACACCCCCAGCCACGAATGGGTGCGCGTCGAAGCCGACGGCACGCTGACCGTGGGCATCACCCACCACGCGCAGGACTTGCTGGGCGACATGGTGTTCATCGAAAGCCCGGTTGCCGGCCGCGCGCTGACCAAAGGCGAAGAATGTGCCGTGGTCGAATCGGTGAAAGCGGCATCCGACGTTTACGCACCAGTCACCGGCGAAGTGGTCGCCGCCAATGGTGACGTCGAGTCCAGCCCCGAGTCGGTGAACCAGGACGCCTACGCCGCCTGGCTGTTCAAGATCAAACCCGCCAACGCGGGCGATGTTGCCGAACTGCTCGATGCCGCGGCCTACCAGAAGCTGGTCGAAGCCGAGGC
>CAYGMS010000030.1:0-13685 GCA_964350905.1 uncultured Thiobacillus sp.
CCCAGATAGGCCTCCAGCAATGTCCGCATGCCCGGGTCATCGTCCACCACCAGAATGCGTGCAGCGACCCCTTCCGTCATGGATGGTCTCCAGGCCTTGAAGCAGCAGGTCGGCGGGGATCAGGTTTGCTCGATCGCATCGTGTAATAATCGTAAGGTATCCGGGGTACAAGCCCGTCTCGCCTGGAAGCGCTGGCGTGGGTTCGCGCGCATCAGGCGACAGTTCATCCCGAATCATCCTACCTTACTTCAAGGGGCTTCCTTCAGGCAGACACACACTGACACGCACGGACACGTTTTGCCACCCGAGGGACAAATCCAGGTCATCCTGCGCACCCAGAATGTATCCAGCGCCGTGAAATAACGGCGTGAAACCCCCGAACCGAGACCCATCATGTCGCGACTCAAACTGATCCTGCTGCCTTCTGTCCTGACCCTAGCCCTGCCAGCCTGGGCTGAAACCGGCCCGGAAACGGCACCCAGCGCACCAATTCGCCCCCTCAATCTGTCCCTGCCCCGGGATGTGCTGCAGCACATGCCTGGGGGAGAACAGGCCGATGAGACGGTAGTGCGCAACCTGGGCACGCCATACCAGAACGGAAACAGACTGGAAGCACCCGCCCGTCCCACCAACCTGCCCTATGGCGCAGGCTACGAACATCGTCATCAGGAGATGGGAGGGACAACAGGCGGGGGTAGCAAACGCGGTGCGGGCGCAGGCAGTGGCGCGGGACGGCGGGGCCGGTAATTCAACACACCCTTAGTAGGAGTACATGCATGAAATCCCTGAAAGTTTTTTCCCTGGTATTGATCGCCACCAGTCTCGCCAGCGGTGCAGTTTATGCCCGAGGCGGTGGCGGCGGCGGTAATGGTATGGGAAGCATGGGCGGCAGCAATGCCAGCAATACCCAGCGCACCGAAACACAGACGCAAACGCAGACGCGCACCCGGACACGCGACGGCTCCCAGGCCGGCGATACCCAGCGCAACGAAACCCGCGAGATGAACCGCCAGCAAAACCGCACCCAGCAGTCCAGCGAAAATACCTCGTCCTCGGCTGAATAACTGTTGAGGCATTTGGCCCGTTGCACACGCGGTGGGCCAGCAAGGGGCGCGTCAATCGCGTCCCTTTTTTATGGGCGAATCGCCCGCTGCCACACAGCCCCCTGCTCATCAGGGTTATTCCACGCATCGGCACGATAGAATGTCGCTTTGCCCTCCTCTGCCCGCACCATGACTGTCACTATCAAAACCGGCGCCGAAATCGAAGGCATGCGCATCGCCGGTCGCCTCGGGTCGGAAGTGCTCGATTACATCACACCCTTTGTCAAACCCGGCGTCACCACGGGCGAGCTCGACAAGCTCTGCCACGACTATATGGTGAACGTGCAGGGCACCATCCCGGCGCCGCTGAACTACGCCCCCTCCGGCCACGCGCCTTATCCCAAATCGATCTGTTCCTCGGTCAACAACCAGGTGTGCCACGGCGTGCCCGGAGACAAGCTACTGAAGAATGGCGACATCGTGAATCTCGACATCACGGTGATCAAGGATGGCTGGCATGGCGATACCAGCCGCATGTTCGCGGTGGGTGATGCATCGATTCAAGCCAAACGACTGATCCAGATCACGTATGAAGCCATGTGGATCGGTATCGTTCAAGTCAGACCAGGCGCGCGGCTGGGCGACATCGGCCACGCGATCCAGCAATTTGCCGAGAACAGCGGCTACAGCGTGGTACGCGAATTTTGCGGCCACGGCATCGGCCTCAATTTCCACGAGGACCCGCAGGTGCTGCACTACGGCAAGCCCGGCACCGGCATGGTGCTGGAAGCCGGCATGACCTTCACCATCGAACCCATGATCAATGCCGGACGCCGCGACATCCGCCAGATGCCGGACGGCTGGACCATCGTCACCAAGGACCGCAGTCTGTCGGCACAGTGGGAACACACGATATTGGTGACCGACACCGGCTTTGAGGTTCTGACCGTTTCGGCAGGCAGCCCGGCCATCCCGGATCGCGTGACCCAGGCCGCGTGATCGCACCGCCTTTCGCCGAGTTTCGCGAGCGACTCAAGTCCGGGCGCGCAAGCCTGGCGGCAGCCTTCCTGAAAAAACCCGAGGTCAATCGCTACCTCACCCAACACGCCGCACTGGTCGACAGTGTCCTGGCGGACATCAATACCCGGATCACCCTGCCCGACAGCTTCTGTCTCGCTGCTGTCGGCGGATATGGCCGCGGCGAGCTGTTCCCGGGATCGGACGTGGACGTCCTGCTGCTGCTGCCACACGAGCCCACAACCGAACAGCAGGCCACGCTGGAAAGCTGGGTACAGGCCTGCTGGGACGTGGGGCTGGAAATCGGCCATAGCGTACGGACCATCGACAACTGCATCACCGAGGCCGACGCCGATCTCACCGTGGAAACCAACCAGCTCGAAGCACGCTTCGTCTGGGGGAACGCCGCGTTATTCGACGAATTCAAGACTCGCTTCCAGGCGCGCTTCAACGCCCAGCATTTTTTCGAAGGCAAGCTTGCCGAACAACAGGCACGTCACGCCCGTTCCGACGACAGCGCCTACAAGCTCGAACCCAACCTCAAGGACAGCCCGGGCGGGCTGCGCGATCTGCACACCATCCACTGGCTGGCGCAGGCCTGCGGTATTGCCGGTGGCTGGGCCGGGCTGGCGCGTGCCAACCTGCTCACGCGCACCGAGGCGCGGCGCATCGAGCACGTCGAACGGAGCTTATCGGCGTTGCGAATTCACCTGCACCTGCTGGCCAAACGACGCGACGACCGGCTGGCTTTCGATTATCAGACCGAGCTGGCCGCGCGACTGGGGCTTACCGCCACCGAACACAAGCGTGCCGGCGAACATCTGATGCAGGGCTATTACCGCGCCGCCAAACTGATCCAGCGTGCCAATGACATCCTGATTCAGTCGCTGCGCGTGCGGCTGTTTCCCGTGACGGCCCCGCCAGAACCCATCGACGAGGACTTTCAGGTACGCGCCAATCTGCTTGAAGCCCGTGACCCCGATCTGTTCAAACGCAAACCCGACGCGCTGCTGCGTGCCATCATCCTGTACGCACAGCACCCGCAGCTCGCGGGCTTCGAACCCGCCACCCTGCGCGCGCTATGGCGTGGGCGCACCCGCATCAATGCCGCATTTCGTGCCAATCCGGCGCATCGTGCCCTGTTCATGACCCTGCTGCGCCAGCCGCGCGGCGTGACCCGCGCCTTGCGCGCCATGCACCGCTACGGCCTGCTCGGCTGCTACATCCCGGCATTTGGCCGCATCGTCGGACAAATGCAGCATGACCTGTTCCATGTCTACACCGTGGATGAGCACATCCTCATCGTGCTGCGAAATATGCGGCGCTTTGCCGTACCCGCGCTCGCACATGAGCTCCCGCTTGCCAGCAAGCTGATCGCCACTTTCGACAAGCCTGAATTGCTGTATCTGGCTGCGCTGTTTCACGACATTGCCAAGGGCCGCGGCGGTGACCACTCTGAATTGGGCATGGCCGATGCGCTGCGGTTTTGCGACCAGCACGGACTTGATAAAACAGACAGCGAACTGGTTGCCTGGCTGGTGGGCATGCATCTGATGATGGCGCGCACGTCGCAGAAAGAGGACATCAGCGACCCTGACGTGATCGCCGCCTTTACCGCCAAGGTCGGCAGCACCCGCCGGCTCACCGCCCTGTATCTGCTGACCGTAGCCGACGTTCGCGGCACCAGTCCCAAAGTGTGGAATGCCTGGAAAGGCAAGCTGCTGGAAGACCTGTACCACGCAGCGCAGGGCCGGCTTGCCGGTGACGAAGACGCAGCATCCGACATAGTCAGCAAACAGTCAGAGGCACGCATCAACCTCGCGCTCTATGGTCTGCCCGATAGTGCGGCCGATGCGCTGTGGCAACACCTCGACACACGCTATTTCACCCGCTTTGACGCGCGGGAAATGGCCTGGCAGGCACGCATGCTGTGGCGCCATACGACAAGTCCCACCGCCATCGTGCGCGCGCGCCTTTCACCTGCCGGAGAAGGCATCCAGGTGCTGGTTTACACGCCGGAGCGCTCCGACCTGTTTGCACGTATTTGCGGTTTTTTTGCGCGCATCCAGTACACCATACTTGAAGCCAAAACCCATACCACCCGGCATGGCTACGCGCTCGACAGCTTTCAGGTCATGGACCTGGTCAACCGTGGCATTCCTTACCGTGATTTCCTGAGCTTTGTGGAACACGAACTGGCACGCGATCTTGATCCCACGCGGCCTCTCCAACCGGTGACACGTGGCCGCCTGTCGCGCCACCAGCGCCACCATCCCTACCCCACGACCGTACGCCTGGAAGCCGATGCACCGGGCTATGGCCACATGCTGTCGATTACCTGTCCGGATCGCGGCGGCCTGCTGTTTGAAGTGGCTGAGGTTTTGATGCGGAACAACGTGGGCGTCTATGCTGCCAAAATCGACACGCTAGGAGAGCGGGTCGAAGACACATTCCTGATACGGGGAGAGGTGTTGCAGGATCCTGCAAAAACCGCGGCACTGATTGCCGAGGTCCGCGAAGTACTGAAGTGAGCGGTTTTAGCCGGCCCTAGCAAGCCGGGCGGGCATACTCGTCGACATAGCGGCCACGTGCCGGCGTCTTGCGCGCTGGGGGCGATTTTTTGCGGATGCCGTCAGCGGGTTTTTTAATCTTCTCATCCAGTTCGGTTTTTGTACGATTGCGGACACGGCCGGGGCGCACCGAGGTACTGACGCCTGCCGTGTCTGCGAGGCTGACAAACGGCTGCAACTCAAGACTTCCCGTGTGCTCATCCCGGGAGCAAGCGCCATTGGCCGGAATACACGCCGAACAACTCATGCCGCCACCCGCCATTCCTTGAGGCTCCCTGCCAGCGTACGCGTCAAGGCAATCAGACTGCCCAGCACATCGATGCTGGGTGCTTCCTCGCATGCGCAAATCTTGCTGTCGGCATAAACCGACAAGATCAGCAGGTTGTGCTGCACGTCCAGCGGCAGTTGCAGCGTGCCTTGGGCCAGTGCCGTCTGGATACCATGCCACACGGCACGGCTGTCCGCCAGCGCAGCGGTCAGGTGGGCTTCACGGTGGGGGGCATTCCAGTAGCGCTGCACCGTCATCAACTGGGCGGCGATATCGTCGAGCTGGGCCGCTTCGCCCATCATCACGTCAGCGTGCTGAATACGGCATTGGGCCTGCAGGATCTGTTGTTCCGGGTTCATCTTTAATCCTTGCTGCTTGAGTCGGAGCACATTGCCCACGCTTACGATTCAAGTTAGCGGCGAGGAAAGGAACAACTTTAGGCTAGCTAAATGCGTGCCTGAAAACGTCGAGAATCCGTCAATCGTCCTGCAGATTCTGCCCCGGGAACAAGGTATCGGTGAAGCCAAAATCGCGCAAATCACGGATACGCATGGGATACAGGATGCCGTTGAGGTGGTCGACCTCGTGCTGCACCACGCGGGCGTGAAAGTCGCTCACACGGCGATCGATTGGCTGTCCCGCCGCATCGTATCCCTGGTAGTGCAAGGCCGCATGGCGTGGTACCAGCCCGCGCATCCCCGGAACGGACAGGCAGCCTTCCCAGCCGTCTTCAATCACATCGGACAGCGGCGTGAGCACCGGGTTGATCAGGACGGTAAACGGCACGGCTTCGGCATCCTGATAGCGGGGGTTGGCATTGACCTCGAAGATCACCACTTGCAGCCCGACACCGATTTGCGGCGCGGCCAGTCCCGCGCCGTCGAGTGCGCGCATGGTGTCACGCATATCCACAACCAATTGCGCCAGTTCGGGTGAAGCAAAGTCCTCCACCCGGCGTGCAGGCGCCAGCAGGCGCGGATCCCCCATTTTCAGGACATCACGGACCGCCATGGCTGCTCCAGTTGTTTCAATTCGTCATCACTTAGCCAGCGCCACGCACCCGGCGCCAGCTCGGCCGGCAGAGCAAAATCACCCACCGCTTCACGGTGCAGGGTGACCACCCGGTTGCCGGTGGCCGCAATCATGCGCTTGACCTGATGGTACTTGCCCTCGCTCAGGGTCAGCCGCACGCCATGCGTATCCACCTGCTCGCACGCCAATGCGGCTATGGGTGTGGGCTCGTCATTGAGTTGTACGCCCGACCGCAAGGCCCCCAGCATGGCCTCGCTGATGGAATCGGCACAGGTCGCCAGGTAGCGCTTGGCCACGCCTTTTTTGGGTGAGGTCATGCGGTGGATGAACTGGCCGTCGTCGGAAAACAGCAGCAAACCGGTGGTGTCCTGGTCGAGCCGGCCCACGCATTGCACGCCGCGTAGCAAGAAGGGAGGCGGCAACAAGGCAAACACGCTGGGGTGATGGCTGGGGTGATGCGAACATTCATGACCTGCCGGCTTGTGCATCAAGACATAGGCCTTGTCGTGAAAGGGCAGGGTCAGGCCATCGAGCGTCAACTCCAGGCCAGCAGGGTCCACCTCGGCCTCCGGGTCGTCGCACGCCACGCCATTCACCTCGATCATGCCGGCTCTCACGTACGCAATGCTGCCTTTGCGTGAACCAAAGCCTTGCGCCTGCAACGCGCGATAGAGTTTCATGTCGTCCGCTTCATCCAGTCAGTAGGTGCATAGCCCGTTGGCGTCGTTGGTCACCAACTGCTCGAGCAAATGCCGCACCTGCAGCATCACCTCGCCCAACAGAGGCTGGACTTCTTCCATCTGGATACCGTCAGCTGACAGGCCCCGCCCGGCGGCATGGTTCACGACTGCGCCCACGGCTGCGTAGCAAAGTTCGAGTTCACGGGCCAGATACGCTTCCGGCATGCCGGTCATGCCCACTATGTCGACACCGTCACGTTCCATGCGGTTGATTTCGGCCACCGTTTCAAGACGCGGTCCCTGGACGGCGCCATATACGCCGCCATCGCGCAGCTTGATGCCGCTGCTGGTAGCCGCCTGCAACAGCGCGGCCCGCATGGCTTCGCAATAAGGGAAGGTGAAATCGAGATGCGTGACGGGTTTGCTGCTGTCGACAAAATAGGTCGCTGCCCGGCCATGCGTGTAATCGATGATCTGGTCCGGAATGACCAGCATGCCGGGGAGCAACTCGGCATGGATGCAGCCGACCGTGGCGACGGATACCACACGATCCACCCCATGCTCCTTGAGTGCCCACAGGTTGGCCCGGTAATTCACCATGTGTGGGGGAATAGTGTGGCCATAACCATGACGCGCCAGAAACACCACTTCCTGATCGCAGATATGGCCAAAGATCAACGCACCGGAGGGTTCGCCGTACGGTGTGCGGGCCACCTTGCGGTGGGTGATTTCCAGATTGGCCAGTTGCGTCAGCCCGGTACCGCCAATAATGCCTAACATGTCATTGATCCTTCAACGCGTAAATGGCCGGCAGATTGCGCCATAGCCCGTGTACATCCATGCCGCAACCAAACACATAGCGGTCGGGCACACTCATCCCCACAAAATCGGCCCGGATCGGTTTATCCAGGCCATTGTCCTTGTCGGTCAACACCGCCGACCAGACGTGCGCTGCCCCCATGCTCAACAGCTTGTCGCGTATCGCAGCCAGGGTTTCGCCTTCATCCAGAATGTCGTCCAGCACCAGCACCGTGCGGCCAATCACGTTTTGCCCCGGCAACACCCGCCACTCCATCTCTCCTCCCCGGGTATTGCCGCGGTAGCGGGTGACGTGCAGGTAATCGAACTCAAGCGGGAAACGCAGCCGCGGCAACAACTGGCCGGCAAACACCACCGCCCCGCCCATCACCGGCAGCACCAGCGGAAACGCGTCGGCCAGCTTGTGGGATATTTCATCGGCCAGGCGGCCGAGAACCCTGGTTACCGCCTCTTCCGAGGCAATGGGCTCGGCATTGTCCAGCAAGCATTGTGCTTCCTGCGGAGTCATGGCACACCTAACATCAGTAAAATGTCGGCAGTTTACTGCAAGCGGCGGGCTGAAGCGGTCAACCACTTTAATGGCAACACCTCATCCGCCAGGAGGAGGGATCGATGTTTCCGAAGGGGCACGGCTCGAGTAAGCTTGTGCCATGCCGATTACCGACGCCTGCGCCCTTGATGCCCTTGGCTGGCTGCCCGCCGCAACCCAGCGCCCCTCACCCAACTGCGACGCGCGTCCGCAAGGCATGGCCATCGAACTCATCGTCATCCACAACATCTCCTTGCCGCCCGGCGTGTTCGATGGTCATGCCGTCATCGACCTCTTCACCAACCAGCTCGACTGGGACGCACACCCGTATTACCAGACGATCCGCGACCTCAAGGTTTCATCACATTTCTTCATCCGCCGTGACGGCAGCCTGATCCAGTTCGTGCCATGCAGCCTGCGCGCCTGGCACGCTGGAGTATCGAGCTGGTGCGAGCGTGAGCGCTGCAACGACTTCTCCATCGGCATCGAGCTGGAAGGCACGGATGAGTTGCCTTTCACCGAAGCCCAGTACGCCAGCCTGATTCCGCTGCTGCAATCGCTTAAACAGGCTTACCCGATCAAGTCGGTGGTGGGGCATAGCGAGATTGCGCCGGGGCGGAAGACGGATCCAGGGGTGTGTTTTGAATGGGGGCGGGTGCGGGCGTTGGAGGTTTGATGCGTTTGGCGCTGATTGTGGGTTGCCGGAAGTTTTATACCTATTGAGGCGGCACGAATTAAACATGACTACCGTTCACCCTGAACCTGTCGAAGGGCTGCGCTTCGACAGGCAGCACGAACGAACTCGCGGATAAATCAGGCCGAATCAATAACCAGGGCTGGTTGGCCGGGCCACCCCCGGCCAGCGAACAATCACCCAACGAAACACCCTCACCCAAGCTAAAATCCCCCTATCCCCATTTCAGGACATCCCCCCATGCGTCTCGGCACCCCGCTCTCGCCCTCCGCCACCCGCGTCATGCTGCTGGGTGCAGGCGAACTCGGCAAGGAAGTCATCATCGCCTTGCAGCGCCTGGGGGTCGAAGTCATCGCAGTGGACCGTTACGCCAACGCCCCGGGCCAGCAGGTCGCGCATCACGCGCACGTGATCGACATGAGCGATGGCGTGGCCTTACGCCGTTTGATCGAGGCGGAGAAACCGCTCCTGGTGGTGCCGGAAATCGAGGCCATCGCGACCGAAACCCTGCTGGAAATCGAGGCCGCCGGACTGGCCGAAGTCATCCCCACCGCGCGTGCCGCCAACCTCACCATGAACCGCGAGGGCATCCGCAAGCTGGCGGCCGAAACGCTGGCACTCCCAACCTCGCCCTATGTATTTGCCGACAGTCTGGCGGGGATGACGGCGGCAGCCGAAAAACTGGGCTGCCCCGTCATCATCAAGCCGGTGATGTCGTCATCCGGCAAAGGTCAGTCGTGGGTGGATGACGCGAGCCAGTTGCAGGCGGCGTGGGACGATGCCGCCAGCGGCGGACGCGTCGACAAGGGGCGTGTCATCGTCGAGGGCGTCATCGACTTCGACTACGAAATCACGCTGCTGACGGTGCGCGTCCTTGGCCGCACGGGGCAGGTGGAAACGCATTTCTGCGAACCGATCGGGCATGTCCAGGTAAAAGGCGATTACGTCGAATCGTGGCAGCCGCAGCCGATGTCTCCCGCTGCACTGGCGCGGGCGCAGGAAATCGCAGCGGCTGTCACCGGCAACCTTGGCGGGCGCGGCATTTTCGGCGTGGAACTGTTCATCAAGGGCGATCTTGTATGGTTCTCCGAGGTCAGCCCGCGCCCGCACGACACCGGCCTGGTCACTCTGGCCACGCAACGGCAGAATGAATTCGAGCTGCACGCCCGCGCCATCCTCGGCCTGCCGGTCGATGTATCGCTGCGCGAGCCCGGAGCATCGGCAGTCATCTACGGCGGCATGGATGCAAGCGGCATTGCCTATGAAGGCGTGGATGAGGCCTTGCGCATGCCGGGTGTCGACCTGCGATTGTTCGGCAAGCCAGAAGCCTTTGTCCGTCGCCGCATGGGCGTGGCACTGGCCACCGCTGCTACCATCGACGATGCCCGTACGCGTGCCAAGGCTGCGGCAGCGACTGTCAAACCCGTGAAAGCCTGAGCCATTCAAACCCAGATCATGCAAACTCATTACGAACGCCTGGGTGGCAGCGACATCATTCGTCAACTGGTCGACCGTTTTTACGATCTGATGGACGAAGATCCCGATTACTACGGTATTCGCAAGCTGCATCCGGAAGACCTCACCGAATCACGCAACAAGCTCGTCTGGTTTCTAAGCGGCTGGACCGGCGGGCCCCCGGAATACACCGACCGCTTCGGCCCCCCTTTCCTGCGCCGCCGTCACCTGCCCTTTGCCATCGGTGAATCCGGGCGTGACCAATGGATGGGCTGCATGATGCGCGCCATGCAGGACGTGGGAATCGAGGCAGCCATGCAGCAGGAACTGACTGCCGCATTTTTCAAAATCGCCGATTTCATGCGTAACCAGCAGCAATAACATGAGACGACTGATCCTTGGGGGCACATTATTGGCAGTATTGGTCGGGCTCGCCGTGCTGCCATGGCTGATGCTGGACAATGAACCGGCGATCGAGCCACCTGCCGAATTCCACCGCACCGATCTGGTCTGGATCAAATCCCTGTTCCAGAAACATGACCCACGCCGTCAGACTCCCGAGGTCACCTACAGCATCCGGCTCGACGAAACCGAATTGAACCGCCTGCTCAATTATGCAGTTGAACTGCGACGCGTCAGCGGCATCGCCGCTGATCTCACCCCCAACCTGGCTACGCTCACGGCCACCCTCAGCGTGCCGGCCAACCCCTTCGGGCGCTATCTCAACATCACCGCCGAAGTGGCGGATGTACCCGGCGGCGTCCAGATACAGGGCCTGCAGTTAGGCAGTTTGCCAATCCCCGGTACCGTGGCGAACTGGATTGCACGCCTGACCCATCACTGGCTGCGTCGCGACGACACCTACGCTGCGCTTGCCGATGCGTTCTCGCAGGTGCACTTTGACGAAAACCAGGCCACGCTGGACTACCGCTGGCACCCGGAACTCTTGACCCGAATTGAACGCAAAAGCGCCGAGTTGCTGATTCCGCCTGAGGATCAGGCGCGCATGCTCGCCTATGCCAGGCATCTGGATGCCCTGATCAAGCCCTACCCGCACGGCAGCACCGTTCCCCTGGCAACCATCATCTCCCCGTTGTTTACACAAGCGCTTCAGGCCGGTGGCGATGCACAGATGGAAAACCGCGCTGCACTCACTGCCCTGGCTGCCTATCTGGCCGGCATCAGCCTGCCCAGACTGCTGCAAGGCGATAGCCAGTCGATCCGCCGAGCCCCGCGTGTCCTGCTGTCCCTGCATGAACGCCGCGATTTTGCCGAGCATTTCGTGATTTCAGCTGCCCTCACCGTGAACGGAAGCAGCCGTTTGGCCACGGCCATCGGTCTGGTCAAGGAAGAGGAAGATGCCGACGTAGGCTCAGGTTTCAGCTTCACCGACCTGGCTGCCAACCGCGCCGGGGTAAAACTTGGCGAACGTGCCACTGGCGCTGCAGCCGCGCAGATACGCAAGCAGCTCGCCAACGTGCGCAGCGATGCCGATTTGCTACCCGATTATCGCGATCTACCTGAATACATGCCGCAAGCCGAATTCGACCGTCGCTTCGGGCCCATAGGCAGCGCACGTTATCAGCGTGTCATCGACCGTATCGACGCCCGCTTGAGTACACACCCATTGGCGCGTTAAAAGGGCGAAACATCACCAGCCAGTCTCGTAAAACAACCATGCTATAATGTTCGGCTTTCCGAAATTGGCACCACATCATGTCCCGCAAGCTCCGCAACATCGCCATCATCGCGCACGTTGACCATGGCAAGACCACCCTGGTCGACCAGCTGCTCAAACAATCCGGCACGTTCCGCGACAACCAGGCGGTTGATGAACGGGTGATGGATTCCAACGAGATCGAAAAAGAGCGCGGCATCACCATCCTGGCAAAGAACACCGCCATTACCTACGGTGATTACCACATCAACATCGTCGACACCCCCGGCCACGCCGACTTCGGCGGCGAGGTTGAGCGCGTACTCGGCATGGTTGATGGCGTGGTGCTGCTGGTCGACGCCGTCGAAGGCCCGATGCCGCAAACGCGCTTCGTCACCAAAAAAGCGCTGGCACTGGGCCTGAAGCCGATTGTCGTGATCAACAAGGTGGATCGTCCTGGCGCGCGTCCGAACTGGGTCGTCGATCAAACCTTCGATCTGTTCGACAAACTCCACGCCACCGACGAGCAGCTCGACTTTCCCATCATTTACGCTTCCGGCCTCAATGGCTGGGCCTGTCTGGATCTGAAGGACGCGCCCTCGGAAGGTGGTTCGGTCGACAACATGACGACACTGTTCGACACCGTGATCGCACACGTCCCCACCCCGCCCGGCTCACCCGATGCCCCGCTGCAATTGCAAATCGCCGCGCTCGACTACTCAACCTACACCGGTCGCCTGGGCGTGGGTCGCGTACTCAACGGCCGCATCAAGCCCGGCATGTCGGTCGTGGTGATGAACCACGAAGACCAGGTCGCCAGCGGCCGCATCAATCAGGTGCTCGGTTTCAGGGGTCTGGACCGCGTGCCGGTGGACGAGGCCGAAGCCGGCGACATCATCATCATTTCGGGTCTGGACGACATCGGTATCGGCGTCACCATTTGCGACAAGGACAATCCGATCGGCCTGCCCGTATTGCCGGTCGACGAACCCACGCTCAACATGGACTTCATGGTCAATGCGTCGCCCCTGGCCGGCACCGAAGGCAAGTTCGTCACCAGCCGCCAGATCCGCGAGCGCCTGAAAAAAGAACTGCTGGTCAACGTCGCCTTGCGCGTCGATGAAACCGGCGACGCCGACGTGTTCCGCGTCTCCGGCCGCGGCGAACTGCACCTCACCATCCTGCTGGAAAACATGCGTCGCGAAGGCTTCGAGCTGGCCGTCGGCAAACCGCGCGTGGTGTACAAGGAAATCAACGGCGAAAAGTGCGAGCCGTATGAAAATCTCACCATCGACCTCGAAGACGACACGCAAGGCACGGTCATGGAAGAAATCGGCCGCCGCCGTGGCGAGCTCACCAACATGGAGTCTGACGGCCATGGCCGCACCCGCCTCGAATACCACATTCCCGCGCGCGGGCTGATCGGCTTCCAGTCCGACTTCTTGACCATGACGCGTGGCACCGGCCTGATGAGCCACGTGTTCGACGACTACGGTCCGGTGAAAGCCGACCTGCCCGGCCGCCACAACGGCGTACTGGTCAGCCAGGACAACGGCGAGGCCGTCGCCTATGCGCTGTGGAAACTGGAAGACCGCGGCCGCATGTTCGTTGCGCCCGGCGACAAACTGTACGAAGGCATGATCATCGGCATCCACAGCCGCGACAACGACCTGGTGGTGAACCCGATCAAGGGCAAGCAACTCACCAACGTCCGCTCCTCCGGCACCGATGAAGCCGTGCGCCTGACCACGCCAATCAAGCTGACGCTGGAATCCGCAGTGGAATTCATCGACGACGACGAACTGGTGGAAATCACGCCGAAATCGATCCGCATCCGCAAGCGCCACCTGCAGGAACACGAGCGCAAGCGCGCCAACCGCGCAGCGGCGTAAGCACGAACCCGGCGCACGCTGGAGGCGTT
>CAYGMS010000031.1:0-3266 GCA_964350905.1 uncultured Thiobacillus sp.
CCCTGCAATGGGCGCAGGGCCGCGGCGCCCGCAATGGCCGGGTGGCGTGGCAGTTCGCGCGTGACTGGGCGGGCAAACAGTGAACATCACGCCCATCACCGAAGTCGTCGCCGCCGTACTGACTCAGGCCGACGGCCGCGTGCTGTTGGCACAGCGTCCGCAGGGCAAGGTCTACGCCGGTTACTGGGAATTCCCCGGCGGCAAGGTCGAACCGGGCGAATCACTGGAAGCAGCGCTGGCGCGTGAACTGCATGAAGAGCTTGGCATAGTCATCAACCGCACCTGCCGCTGGATCACGCGGATATTTGAATACCCTCATGCCACGGTACGGCTGAATTTCTTTCGGGTGTTCGAGTGGCAGGGCGAGCCACACCCGCATGAAGGCCAGATTTTTTCCTGGCAACAGCCCAATGCGGTTGAAGTCACACCGCTGCTGCCGGCCAACGCCCCGATCCTGAAAGCATTGACACTGCCACCCGTGCTGGGCATCTCCCATGCCGAATCACTCGGCATGGACACGTTTCTGGCTCGGCTGGATATAGCCTTGCACAATGGCTTGCGCCTGATTCAACTGCGCGACAAAACCCTGCCGGAAAACACGCGCCTGCAGCTTGCGCAGGAAACCGTGCGCCGTGCCCATCTTCGCGGCGCACGGGTGCTGGTCAATGGCAGTCTGGATCTGGCCCGCGCATCCGGTGCTGACGGCGTGCATCTCGATTCATCCGCCGCCGCCAAACTGGCTGCCCGCCCGGATTGGGCTAGATCGCCTTCCTTTCTGATCGGCGTGTCCTGCCACGATGATGCCGAGCTGGCACATGCCGCCAGAATCGAAGCCGACTTTGCCCTGTTGTCGCCGGTGTTGCCGACGCTCACGCATCCGGGCGCAGCGACACTGGGCTGGGCACGATTTTCCGAACTGGCTGGCGCCAGCCCGATCCCGGTTTATGGCCTGGGCGGGCTGGGACGCGACGATATCGCGCTTGCACAATCGCATGGGGCGCATGGGGTCGCCCTGCTGCGAGGGGCCTGGACATGAAACGACTGGCCCTGCCCCTACTGCTCATCGTGGCGCTGATCGCTATTGCCGTGGTCGGCTACCGGCTGCAGCGGCCCGCCGAAGCACAGGCGGTGGCATGCACCAATCCGCTTGCAGGATGCATCTTCAACCATCGCGGTGCCGTGGTGAAGGTCGTGTTCTCCGCCCAGCCCGCTCCGCTGGAAGCCTTTCAACTCAGCGTCTACACGTTGGGCGCGAGCAAAATCAGTGCGGAATTCCAGATGAATGGCATGGCCATGGGCTTTAACCGCTATGACCTGCGGCCCACGGGCGCGGGAGTCTTTGCCTCGAGCATCACCCTGCCGGTATGTGTCAGTGGACGGCGCGACTGGACCCTGTTCCTTGAGATAGACGGCGCGCATTACACACTGCCCTTCAGCACGCACTGAAATCCGCCGTACATGTAAGCGTCATATACGCAGCATATAATTGGAAGAGGATTACTGGAGAGACAACACAATGCTAACTGAACACACCTACAAGCAGTTTGACGCCGAGCTCGAAGCGGTACGCGCCGATGTGCTTAAAATGGGAGGATTGGTCGAAGAACAGATCACCAACGCCATCGAAGCGCTGGTCAAGGGCGACATGAATCTGGCCAACCAGGTGGAGGCCAATGACCACAGCGTCAATGCGCTGGAAGTGTCCATCGACGAGGATTGCACCCACATCATCGCACGGCGCCAGCCCACCGCGTCCGACCTGCGCATGGTGATGATGGTGGTGAAGACCATCACCGACCTGGAACGGATCGGCGACGAAGCCGCCAAGATCGCGCGCATGGCGCGGCTGATTCACCAGGCCGAGCGCATCAGCCTGCCGCGCTTTACCGAGGTTAAATACATGGCCGATCTGGTGCTCGACATGCTGAGAAAGGCGCTCGACGGCTTTGCCCGCCTCGACGCCACCCTGGCGGTGGAAATCGCGCGTCAGGACCAGTCGGTGGACGAGGAATTCCGTCTCAACCTGCGCCATCTCATCACCTTCATGATGGAAGATCCGCGCACTATTTCCGTGTTCATCGATATCCTGTTCGTCACCAAGGCCATCGAGCGCATGGGCGACCACGCCAAGAACATGTCGGAATACGTGGTCTACATGGTCAAGGGCAAGGACGTACGCCACACCTCGCTGGAAGAAATCGAGAAAGAAGTACTGTAGTTCTTGTGGACACCCATGCAAACGGGCTCCCGCAGGAGCCCGTTTTGCTGTGCGAGCCGCCCTTACTTGCTGGGAGGCACGTAGCCTGCGGCCGCATCAACCTCGCCACCGCCAAAGAAGTAACGCTCCATCTGTTCCATCAAATAGCTGCGCGCCTGCGCGTCGGCCAGATTAAGCCGATTTTCGTTGATCAGCATGGTCTGGTGGCGCTGCCATCCGCCCCAGGCCTCTTTCGACACGTTCTCGAAAATCTTCTTGCCCATTTCACCCGGCACCGGCTGGAAGGCCAGTCCTTCGGCTTCGCGACCGAGCTTTACACAATTCACCATCCGCGTCATTTGTTGCTCCTGAAAAATTTGATTACCCGATTTTAACCCAAGCGGCTTATTGATTAAGCCTGGCTTCGACCCGCTTCGCAAACACGCCCATTTCCTTGGCCGCCTGTTTATCACCACGCGCCTCGGCCACGATGATGCCCTGCTGGTAGGCTGCCAGCGCCTCGCTCCAGGCCTCAGCGTCGGTCAATGCCTTGCCCAGCAGTTTCCACGCCGCCGAATACCTGGGGTCGTGCTCAACCGCGCGTTTCAGATGCTCGGCGGCCTTGGCCGCATCGCCCTGCTTGAGATATTCGTTGCCGAGAGAAAACCGCAGCAGGGCATTGTCCCGGCCCTGTTGCAGCATGGTTTCAAAGTCCGCGATGGATGGCATAAATCTCTCCAATAACTGGTGTGAGCAGGCCGTCGGCGGGGTGCAAACGGCGCGCAGAAGCCGGAATGTATATGTATATCGAATACATGAGGATTTCGAGCACCTGCTGCGCCTCGCTGGGGGACGCGCAGCAGGTTATTGGGGCGATTTTATTTTCTCCAGAAAACCGGGGTGAGTACCACCAGCAGCGTAAAAAACTCCAGCCGGCCCAGCAGCATGGCAAAGCTGCACACCCAGGTCTGGAAGTCATTCAGCACCGCATAGGTACCGGCGGGGCCAACCTGCCCCAAGCCCGGGCCGGTATTGTTGACCATCGCAACCACCGCCGTAAACGCCGTGA
>CAYGMS010000031.1:3366-13591 GCA_964350905.1 uncultured Thiobacillus sp.
CCCAAGCCCGGGCCGGTATTGTTGACCATCGCAACCACCGCCGTAAACGCCGTGAACACATCCAGGCCCGATGCGGACAGCACAAATGACAGCACCACAATCGAGGCGACATAAATAAATAGAAAAGCCAGCACCGCATAGATGATTTTATTGGGCACCGCCTGCCGGCCAACTTTGGTGTGGATCTCTGCGCGCGGATGCACCAGCTTGATCAGTTCACGATAGACCTGCTTGTACAGCAGGATTGCCCGCAGCATCTTGATGCCGCCGCCGGTGGAGCCCGAGCTGGCGATAAAACTCGACAGAAACAGCATCCAGAGGGGCGCGAAATAAGGCCATACGTTGTAGTCGGTGGAGGAAAACCCGAGCGTAGTGGCGACGGAAATGGTGTTGAATGCTGCGTGACGCAGGGCTTCCGGGAAATCGAGATAAAAATCCTTGTACAGCAGGAAAAGCGTCAGCCCCAGAATGCTGATGCCGAGTACCGTAAAATACCAGCGGATTTCGGCATCGAGCCGATAAGTCAGCAGGCTGCGCATGCGAAACGCCATGAAGTGCGTGGAAAAGCTGATGCCGGCAATCAGGGCAAACAGCATGACAATCGACTCAAGCAAAGGAGAGTCGAAGTAGGCCATGCTGGCATCGTGCGACGACATGCCGCCGAGCGCCATTACACTAAAACCATGAACCATGGCGTCGATCCAGCCCATGCCTCCCGCCCATAGTGACAGCATGCAGATCACGGTAAACAGCGCATAAACCAGCCACAAGCCTTTGGCGGTTTCAGCCATGCGCGGGGTGAGCTTGCTGTCCTTCATCGGCGTGGGCGTTTCCGCCTTGAACAGTTGCCGGCCACCCACTCCCAGCATCGGCAACACGGCGACCACCAGCACGATCACGCCCATGCCGCCGATCCAGTGCATCAGCGTGCGCCAGATATTGATGGAGGCGGGCAGCTCATCAAGCCCGGACAGCACCGTGGCGCCCGTGGCCGTGAGACCGGAGACGGCTTCGAAATAGGCATCGGTAAAACTGAGGCCCGGCATGTAGGTCAGCAGAGGAATCGTCGAAAACACCGGCAAGACCGTCCAGATCAGCACCACCAGCAAAAAACCATCCCGTGTCTGCAGCTCTTTCTTGCCTCGACGCGACGCCAGCCACAAAAACAAGCCGGAAAAGAACGTCACCAGCATGGCCTTATCGTAGGCCAGATGCGCGCCATCCTCCAACGCAAGAGAGATCCCCAGCGGCAGCAAAAAAGCGAATGCATACAGCATCAGGGCTTTTGAGAAAATGTGGATGACAGACAGGGTTTGCGACATCAGACTATCCGCCAGACAGGCTTCAACATGACCGGCATGTTACCAGCGCCCGGCCTCGGCCCCTCCAGGAGGCGTGGGATCAGCATGGCAAAGAAGAAAATCAGGATCACCAGGCCGGGCACATACAGGGCGGGCGCGAAACGCTGCATGGATAGGCTCAGAAAAAGCCGAAACCAACCTGAAACAGTTTTTCGATCTTGGGGATAATGCGCTTGTTGAGCGCAAACAGAATGAGATGGTCTTCTGCTTCCATCAAGGTGTCGTGGTGCGCAATCAGCACCTCATCGCCACGAATGATGGCGGCAATCGCCGAGCCCTCCGGCAAGGCCACATCCCCAATCCGCCGCCCCACCACCTTGGATGTTTTCAGGTCGCCATGAATGACGATCTCGAGTACCTCGGCCGCGCCGCGCCGCAGGCTGTGCACTGCGGCCATGTCGCCACGGCGGATTTTCGAGAGCAAGGGCCCCACCGTGGCCTGTGCCGGCGAGATGGCAATATCAATCTCGCCGCCCTGCACCAGATTGACGTAAGCCGAGCGGTTGATCAGCGCCATCACCCGATGCGCGCCCATGCGCTTGGCCAGCAACGCCGACATGATGTTGTCTTCATCATCGTTGGTCAGCGCGCAGAACACATCCATGGATTCGATGTTTTCCTGCTCCAGGAGATCTTCGTCGGTCGCATCACCCGTCAGCACCAGGGTGCGGTGCAGATTTTCAGCCAGCTGATTACTCGCTACCTTGTTGATTTCGACCAGTTTGACTTCGTAGTCGCGCTCAAGCCGGGCAGCCAGCTGCCGCCCGATGTTGCCGCCACCGGCAATCATCACGCGTTTGACTGGCCGTTCCATCCGGCGCAATTCGCGCATCACGGCAGGAATGTCCTCCAGGCGCGCAAGAAAAAACACCTCGTCGCCCGGTTCGATCACGGTAATACCCTTCGGCACGATGCCCCGATCACGCCGGTAAATCGCCGCCACCCGACAATCGATATCCGGCATATGGCGACGCAGATCCTGCAACTCGTGCCCAACCAGCGGGCCACCATGATAGGCACGCACCGCCACCAGCCGAACCTTGCCATCGGCAAAATCAAGCACCTGCAAGGCCTCTGGATGCTCGATCAGACGGCGTAGCGTTTCGGTGACCTCATACTCCGGGCTGATGACGTGGTCGACGCCAAAATGCTCGGACAGAAACTCGCGATCAACCTCCAGAAAGTCTGTCGAACGGATCCGCGCGATGCGGGAGGGGACATTGAACAGGGTGGCGGCCAGCCTGCAGGCAACCAGATTGGTTTCGTCACTCTGGGTGACGGCCACCAGCATGTCGGCATCATCCGCGCCCGCCTTTTTGAGAACGGAAGGATGGGCCGCATGACCACGCACTGTCCGCAAATCGAAGCGATCCTGCAGCAACGCCAGCCGCACGGGATCAAGATCGATAATCGTGATGTCGTTATCTTCGGCGACCAGGCTCTCGGCCAGATTGGAGCCAACCTGGCCAGCCCCGAGGATGATGATTTTCAAGCGTGTTCCTTCAGCTTACAGGTCTTCGTCCAGCCTGCGCCCATGCCGGATATTCAACTGTTTCAGCTTGCGATACAGGTGCGTGCGCTCCAGCCCCGACTTGTCGGCAACGCGCGTCATGCTGCCGCCCTCTTGCTGGATCAGATGTTCGAAATACATGCGTTCGAACGCATCGCGCGCCTCGCGTAGCGGGATATCGAGCGGAATGCCATGCGCCACGGCAGATGCGGCCTGCTTCATCGGTGCCAGCACCCGGTTGACGTCGGCGGCGTCAAGTTCGTTCGCCAGTGCCGTTACCGCCAGCGTCCGCATCACGTTGTTGAGTTGCGGCAGGTTGCCGGCCCAGTCAAAGTTACGTAGCTGGTTCTGGGCGGCCGTGGTCAGGCGCCGCACCGGACACACGCCTTCTTCCACCAGTTGCGCCAGCATGAAGTTGGCGATATCAGGCACATCCTCACGGTGATCGCGCAACGGCGGCACCTGAATGGCAAGGCTGGACAAACGATAGAACAGGCGGCTGTCGAATTCACCCGCCGCCACCATGGCGTCGAGGCTGCGGCTGCTGGCACACACCAGACGCGCACCACTGCCTTCGATGCGGTCCAGCAGCAGACCCAGGCCTTTCTGCTCCAGCCGTGCCAGATCGCAGACTTCGGGCATGTACAGGGTGCCGTTGCCGAGGGCCTCGACAAAGCTCAGGGGATCGGACACCAGACGCGCGCGATCCTTGATCTCGATCCAGGGCGTGGCCGGCTGGTGCAAAAAATGAGCGCAAATTTCAAATCCGCTGCCGGCGCTACCCATTAATAGAACAGGGGCGGTGTTGCCGGCAATCTGGGTCAGGCGCTTTTTGAGTTCAAGGATCAGCGGGCTTTTACCGAGTGCGGACAGATCCATGCCCGGGGTGCGCCGGGGCAGCGCCACGCCGCGCTTGATGGCCTTGTTGACCGTGTCGATCAACTTGGCCAGCGCCACGGGTTTTTCCAGAAAATCAACCGCGCCAAGCCGGGTGGCTTCGACGGCGGTATCAATCGTGCCGTGGCCCGACATCATCACCACCGGCATGGTGAGCTGGCCGCCGCCGGCCCATTCCTTCAGCAGGGTGACGCCGTCGGTATCGGGCATCCAGATATCGAGCAACACCAGATCGGGACGGCGCTGGGAACGGAAAGCACGCGCGGATTCGGCATTTTCGGCCAGGTGTACGTCATACCCCTCATCGGTGAGGATTTCCGACAACAACTCACGAATGCCCACTTCGTCGTCCACGACGAGAATATGCCCGCTCACGTGTTTTCTCCGGCTGCCACAAAAACAGGCAGCGCGATGCGAATGACCGCGCCGCCCGATTTACGATTTTCGATCTGAATTTTGCCCTGGTGTTCTTCCACAATTTTTTTAACGATCGCCAGACCCAGCCCCGTTCCTTTGGCCTTGGTGGTTGCATAGGGCTCGAACAGGCGTGTCATCAGGTGTTCCGGAAATCCCGCCCCATTGTCTGTCACGGTCAAATACACCGTATTGTTATTTGGATGCGTGGTGACTTCAACACACGGTGCCGAATGGCCATTCAACGCGTCCTGCGCATTTTGCAACAGATTATGTATCACTTGTCGCAATAATGTGGAGTCGCCTGCAATTCGCGGCAAATTCGCATCGAGATGCAACTGCAAACCCAATGCCCTGGCATCGTACAAAGACAGTACTTCATGTACCAGCGCGTTGAGGTCAAGCGCCTCGAGTTTGGCGCGCGGCATCCGCGCATAGCCCGCAAACGCGTCCACCATGCCTTTCATCGCGGCCACCTGATTGACGATGGTTTGCGTGGCGCGCGCCAGAAATTCCGCTTCCGCTGGTGGCAGGCGGCCGTCCAGTTTTCGCGCAATGCGCTCGGCCGACAATTGAATCGGCGTAAGCGGATTCTTGATCTCGTGCGCCAGCCTGCGCGCCACCTCGCTCCAGGCGGCATTGCGCTCGGCATCTATCAGTTTGGTCACATCGTCAAATACCAGCACATAACCGCGCTCGACACCTGACGGCAAGCGTGTCCCGCGCAACAGCAGCGATTGACTGCCACCGCGACCTGCATAATCGATCTGCTCCTGCCACTCGTCGGCATGCTCGGCAAAACGTGCCGCAACCATTGTGCCAAACGCATGCAGGGCCTCATCCGCATGGCCCAGCCCGGTTAGTGGCTGCGCATCCAGCACGGCTGCTTCCACCCCCAAAATATGGGCTGCCGCGCTATTCATCGTGCGAACCCGCAATCCTTCATCCAGCACCACCACGCCAGACGACAGGTTGGCCAGCACCCGCTCGAGGAAGGCCTTGGCCTGCTCGGTTTCCTGGTGGTTCTGCGCCACCTGTTCGCGCGCGTCGGAGAGTTGCCGCGTCATCCGGTTGAACGACTGGATCAATACGCCCAGCTCATCACGGCTTTTCACCAGCGGCATTTGCGAGAAATCCCCCTTGGCCACGGCACGGGTGCCGCGTGCCAACGTGCGCAGCGGGGAACCCAGCCGCTCCGACAACAAATACGCAATCACCAGCGTCATCAACAGTGCCAGCATCAGCGTCAGCGTCAGGGCCACGCCATAGATCCGTTTCAGGCCCAGTCGTGAAACGGCGATCTCCTGGTATTCCTGATACGCCAGCTGCACGGCCTGCGCATCCCGTGCCAGGCTGTCCGGGACCGGCTGCACCAGCTGCAATACACGCGTCTCGCCAATCAGTGCGCTGGTATATACCGGCACGATGACATGCATGATGAGCCCGCGTTCCGGTACTTCTTCGATGCGGCTATAGGGTTGTTGCTGGCGAACCTGCCACAGCACGGCACGATCGGGCAACACCGGCAGCAATGCCCCGCGTTCGCCACTGACATGGGCGACCACGCCGCCACGCTCGTCAAACAGGGTCAGCTCCTGCACCGTGCTTTGCTCACGCAGCGTGGACAGGCTGGTGATGATCGAGCCCATGCCCTCATCCGACAGAGACAGCGCCATCCGTTCGGCTTTTTTATCCAGGTCGTGCAACAGGTCATCAAGTGCGGCCTGTCCCAGATTGACGCCGGAGGCCAGCGCATTGTCAACGCGGACGTCGAACCAGGTTTCGATTGAGCGATTCAGAAAAAATACCGATGCGCCATACACCACCAAGCCTGGCAGCAAGGCAACCACACCAAACATCATGAGTAATTTGAGCGTGAGCTTGGCGCCGAACACCCCCCGGCGAATACGCTTTTGCAGCCACCACAAGCGCCAGCCCAGCAATACCAGCAGCGCCATTCCCAGCACGCCCCCGCCAATGAAAAGCGCAGGCAGGCTATCGGAAAAGGCACCGCTGTCGCCACTGGCAAAAAACACCAGCCCCAGCAGGACGGTACCCAGAATCAGGGCGACAGCAATCAAGCTGCGCATCAGGGCAAAGGCTGTAATGGCACGGGGGGAGGGACTACCGGCGCGGCAGGCGCATCAAACGACCAGTCATACCAGGGCGTCACCAGCTCCCATTTATCACCGGATACTGCACCGATGGAAAGGGGTTTGGGCAGCTGTGAGGTGTCGAGACGCAGGCGCAGACGCGCGTCATAGCGCTGGCCGACCTTGAGGGCGCCGCGTTCCAGGATCTGCCATGCCTCGGCGGTCCCCAGCATGGTCAACGCTTCATTCAGCGTCGCGACCGTGCGCGTGGTGTAGCCGATCTCGACCACGTAGCGCCGCAACAGCAGATGGTAGTAAATCCGCTGCTTGCGCACCGGCTCGGCAATGGTTTCGTCCAGCCACCAGTTGCGCGGCCGGGTAAGCTCCAGTTCCAGCAGAAAATACAGGTTGATGCCCTTGCTGAGCGCGTTTTCCAGCGTGCCGTTCAGCACAACGTTGATATCCGCATCCAGGGTATAGCCTTGTGGCGTGGCCTGGATGACCGCCTGTTTGACCACGCTTTTATCGGCCGCCTGCGCGCTGCTCCCAAGACCGATCCAGCCAGCCAGCAGCAAGCCGAGCAGCCCACGAAACAGCGGGTCAAATTTTGCGTAACAAGGCGTAGTAAAAACCATCATGCTCGGTATCAGGCAGCAACGATCCGTCAGACAAGGGTTCAGGAAGCACACAGCGCTCGGCGTCACGCGCGTGATGCGCCAGGAACGCACGCACCTGCCCGTCGTTTTCTTCATTGAATATCGAGCAGGTTGCGTAGAGCAATGTACCACCCGGAGCCAGAAGCGGCCAGAGACGTTCCAGCATGACGGCCTGTTGTGCCGCAAACTGCGCGATGTCGTCGGCGCGGCGCAGCCATTTGATATCGGGGTTGCGGCGCACCACACCCGACGCACTGCAGGGCACATCAGCCAGAATGCGGTCGAATGGCTGGCCATCCCACCAGGCATCCGGGTTCGCTGCGTCACCCTCGACCAGATTTGCCTGTAGCTGAAGGCGATCGAGGTTTTCCTGTACCCGCTGCAGTCGTGTCGCATCCACATCGAGCGCGGTCAGCACCACCGGGTTCGAGCCGGATGCAACACGTTCCAGGATATGTCCGGTTTTGCCCCCGGGCGCCGCACAGGCGTCCAGCACCCGCTCACCCGGCTGCGCATCCAGCAGACGTGCCGCCCACTGCGCACCGGCATCCTGCACCGATACATGGCCGAGGTCGAAACCCGGCAGTGCATGCACCGACACCGCCTTGTCGAGGGTGACCGCGTCCGGACCGGTTTGACGGGCAGGCAATTCCGCCTCAGCCAGACGCTGCAGATAACTCGCCACGTCGCCGTGACGGCAATTGACGCGCAGGGTGAACGGCGGGTGCTGCAAGCCTGCTTCGAGTATGCCTTGCCAATGCTGAGGGTGTTCGTTTTGTACCTTCTCGATCCACCAGTCGGGGTGCGACCAGCGTGCCGAGGGCTGTGCGTCGGCTATTTTTTCCAGCTCGGCGCGCCGCCGCTGGAAATTGCGCAACACCGCATTGGCAAGGCCCCGGCGCCAGCCTTCGCCTGCGGCGGTCACCGCGTTGTGAACCACCGCATGGGCGGGCGCGCGGGTATACGCCAGCTGGTACAGCGCCACACGCAGCAGCCAGCCCAGTTGCGGATCGGTCAGCGGACGCTCCAGCAACGCGGTCAGCCAGGCATCCAGCCGTCCCAGCTGGCGCAGGCTGCCATAGACAATGTCCTGCAAGGCACCGCGCTCGCCTGGCGTGTCCAGCTGCTGAATGCGCCGCGGTAGAACCTGATGCAGCGCCGCACCGGCAAGCACTTCTTCCAGCGCATCGGCTGCCAGTTTTTGCAGCTTACGCATGGTGAAAAAAGCCCCGGTGTATCTGCTGATCCATTCAATTCAAACCGCTGTCATCAAGTGGCGGATGATAACAGGGCAAGCCTGACGGCACGTTTGTAAATAATGGCCGTCGGACCCCGGTTCAGGAACCGAAACGCGAGCCCGGCGAAAGCGAGTGGCCGGACAAAAAGGCAGCAGCTGTCATCCGCTTGCTCCCCGCTGGTTGAAGCTCCCGCACGTCCAGCGCACCCGACCCACACGCAACGATCAAGCGGTCCGCATCGGTACGCAATACTTCACCCGGCGCACCCGTTTCTGCGCACACCTGCGCCGACCAGATTTTTAACGGCGCGCCGCCCAACAGCGTCCATGCACCGGGCGCCGGATTGTAGGCACGTACCGCGCGAGCAAGAACATCGGCTGGCTGATGCCAGTCCAGTTGCGCCTCCTCCTTGCCGAGCTTGGCGGCATACGTCGCCTGCGTATCGTCCTGCGCTACCGGCACCAATTCAGCGTAGTGCGCCAACGCCGCGACAATGGCTGTGGCCCCGGCAATGGCCAGCGTGTCATGCAGGCTGGCCGCCGTATCGGCGTCACGAATCGGCACAACGGTTTTGGAGAGCATCGCACCCGTATCCAGCCCGGCATCCATCTGCATGATGGTGATACCGGTTTCTGCATCACCCGCCAGAATGGCGCGCTGGATGGGCGCGGCACCACGCCAGCGGGGCAACAACGAAGCATGGATATTGAGGCAACCAAAACGCGGCAAATCCAGCACAGCCTGCGGCAGGATCAGGCCGTAGGCCGCAACCACCATGACATCCGCATCGGCAGCGCGCAGTTCGGCCTGCGCTTCAGGCGTTTTAAGGGTAGGGGGCTGATACACCGGCAAATCGCGCAACAGCGCTGCCTGTTTGACCGCACTGGGGGTGAGTTTCATGCCACGACCTGCCGGGCGGTCTGGCTGGGTCAGAACCAGAACGATTTCATGCCCGGCATCCACCAGCGCATTCAGTGCTGCCGCGGCAAATGGCGGCGTTCCGGCAAACAGAATGCGCACGCGTAACGACTCAGAGTGATGCGCGCACTGGCGCGGCATCCGGCTTGTGTTCGCGGGCCTGCTTCAGCAGTTTGGTCTTGATGCGGTTGCGTTTGAGCCCGGACAAGTAATCGACAAAAACCTTGCCCACCAGATGATCCATTTCATGCTGGATGCATACGGCCAGCAAGCCGTCTGCCTCGAGTTCAAACGTTTTTCCATCACGACCCAGCGCGCGCACCGTCACCCGTTCAGCGCGCTCGACCTTGTCGAAAATGCCCGGCACCGACAAACAGCCCTCCTCGCCCTCGGCGCGGCCTGACTGGGCGATGATTTCCGGATTGATGAACACCTTCAATGCATCATGTGTTTCAGAAATATCGATCACGATGACACGCTCATGAACGTCAATCTGTGTTGCCGCCAGGCCTATTCCGGGTGCGGCATACATGGTTTCTGCCATATCATCGATCAGCGCGCGAATACGTGCATCCACGGCTGCCACCGGCTTGGCGATGGTGTGCAGGCGCGTATCGGGATAATGCAAAATATTTTGTATTGCCATAAAAATCTTTACGAATGAAGGAGCTGGGTGCACACTTTGATGCAAAATCTGCTTTCAGATGCGCGTTACCCTAAATATAAGGCAGCAGATAGCCGTAACCTTAGCGCACAGTATATTTTCAACGCAAAATTAGACAAGGTCTAAATGGAGGGTTCCCCCGTGCGTCAACTCGTAGTTACTCTTGCCCTGTTACTGGCCGCTCCCGCGCTGGCCGACTCCCTTAAACTGCAGGACAACGCGCCCGACCAGTACGTCGTGGTCAAAGGCGACACCCTGTGGGACATTTCCGGTCGCTTTCTCAAAGATCCGTGGCGCTGGCCCCAGATCTGGAACATGAACCGTGAAGAAATCAAGAATCCCCACTGGATATACCCGGGCGATAGGGTCGTGCTCGACCGCAGTGGCAAGGAACCCCGCCTGTCGCTAGTCAAAGGCGGCGATAACGGCATGCGAACCATCAAGCTGTCGCCCGGTGTGCGGGCAACCGATATC